>JBDTXE010000175.1:0-4696 GCA_040006335.1 Verrucomicrobiota bacterium
AAGTGCAAACGTTGGACATCGCTGGAGGCGAGATGCTCAATCGCGCGCCAAATAACCAAGTTGTTCGCCCGCAGTTCCTGAGAGTTTCGATCAGAAGCGGCGAACTTATATGTTGCCTGCTTGCCCGAGCGGAAAAAGACTGCCGCTGCCAACGGTTGGCTCCGCCGGCGCGCGATCGCAATAAAACCGCCGCCGCTCTGCAGCATTTGTTCTTGGATCGCCGAGAAAAAACCATCGGGTTGCGGCGGAACTCCATGCCGCCGGCGCGTCTGGTGATGCAAGCTGACAAATTCGCGCATCGCTGCCGCTTCCTGGGAAATTTCCACCTCTACTTCGCTACGCTCTGCTTTACGGATCGCACGCTGCACGGAACTGGCGAAGCGTGCGAAGACAGCTTCTGGACCATCCCGGAGATCCAGCTCGTGGCCGTAGTAAATCGCCGAGGCCGGGCTGCCATTCCCGGGAACGGAAGAGTCGCGGATCTGTAAATAGCGCCACTGTCGTTGCCGACCTAGTCGGATGGCAGCATCGATCACCTCACTGGCGGCGTCGGAGCGGAATAAAAGTGGGCCGCAGTAATCGCTAAATGGCAGACAGATTCCTCGGCGCGGCGTAAATGTGGTCTCAACTTCCATCAATGGAAATAATCCGATAAGCTCGCCGTCGCGAGTAGCGCGCAAGTAGGAAGGCCGATGCTGATAGGTAGTGTGAAGGACTCGAGCCCAGGCCGAGGTGTGAAAGCTTGTCGCCGCGGGATGACGGGCAACGTCAGAATCCCAGGTCGGATCTGTCAGCGGGTTAACTATCTCAATCGCCAAAGCAGTTTTGGTGGCACGGGCCACCGGACGCGCAGGAAAAAGCGGACTCGCCAGCAGTGGGAGAGATAGTCTAAGGGCGTCCATTGGGGGAGGACATGCAAGGATGTGCTCTCCCATCAGGCAGCAACTCCCGCGCCCGCAACCGCCTGCACCGATTCAATGACGTAATCAACCTGTTCCCCACTCAACTCCGGGTACATGGGAAGCGAGACGAAATCGCGGGCGATCTGTTCCGCCACCGGAAATGACCCGGTTCCGTGTCCCAGGTGAGCGTAGGCCTCTTGCAGGTGAACCGGGACCGGGTAGTGCACGCCCGTGCTGATGCCTTTAGCTTCCAACTGGCGCATCACTTCATCTCGTTCCGGCACACGGATGGCGTAGATATGAAAGACATGTTTGGAGTAATCTGCGGTCAAAGGCGTCTTGACTTCGCTGCCGCCGAACCCATCGCTGTAGCGGCGGGCATGGGTTCGACGCAGTTCGTTCCCGTGCTCGAGATGGCGCAGCTTTACACTTAATAACGCTGCCTGGATCGCGTCCATGCGTCCATTCCAGCCGATCATGGTGTGGTGATACTTCCGTACTTGCCCATGATCGCGAAGAACCCTGATGATATCGGCAAATTTCTCATCGTTGGTGACGACGGCCCCGGCCTCACCTAGCGCGCCCAGGTTTTTACCCGGGTAAAAACTAAAACATCCGGCCGCGCCCATCGATCCGGCCCGCCGACCCTTGTATTCTGCGCCATGTGCCTGCGCTGCGTCCTCGATCACGGTGAGATCAAGATCGCGACCAATTTCCAGAATTGGATCCATGTCTGCGCACTGGCCAAAAAGATGAACAGGGACGATGGCCTTGGTCCGCTCCGTGACGGCAGACTCAATCGCATCTGGATTCATGGTGTAAGTGCGCTCGTCCACATCGACAAAGACCGGCGTGGCGCCGCAATAGGTGATCGCCTCCGCCGTCGCCATGAAGGTGCTGGGCACGGTAATGACTTCGTCTCCCGGACCAACGCCGCACGCGAGGAGAGCGAACCAGAGCGCTTCAGTGCCATTTCCGACGCCGATGGCCTGAGTGCAACCGCAGAAGGTAGCGAACTCCTTTTCGAATTGCTGCACAGCCGGGCCGCTGGCGTAGATGCCGCTATCCAGCACATTTTTAATCGCTGCTTCAAAATCAGCCCGCATCGGAGCGTGATGAGCCTTTAAATCTAGGAATGGAACTTTCATGATACTACCTCGCGTTTTGACTTTAAGAGACGTGCTGGGTTGCCAGCGACGGTGGCGTTCGGCGGGACGTCAGCCGTGACGACGCTACCAGCGCCGACAATGGCGTTTTCCCCCACGACAATTCCGCTGAGAAGGGTCGCCCCCGATCCAATCGACGCCCCGCGACGCACAATCGTGGATTCACAATGCCAATCTGCCTCGGTCTGCAGGCTGCCCCCTTCGTTAGTTGCTCTGGGATATCGGTCATTGGTAAACGTGACCCCGTGACCGATGAAAACGCCTTCTTCGATGATGACACCCTCGCAAATGAAGGTGTGGCTTGAGATCTTGCAGCGCGGCCCAATGTTCGCGTTCTTCTGAATCTCAACGAAGCAGCCGATCTTTGTCTCATCTCCCACGGTGCAGCCGTAGAGATTAACAAACCCGAAAAGGCGGACATCCCGTCCAAGCTTTACGTCGGAGGCTACTAGTTGATGAGGGCCTGGCCCTGTCATACTGCAACCGGGCCGCGAGCCGCAGCAGCCTGCGGCTCAGCAAACTCGGCTCGGCGTCGCGCAAAGTTGACCGGCGCACCATTCGCCTTGAGCGAAGCGGAGGCGGCCTCGAGAATGGTCACGAGCTCCATGCCCGCATGACCATTGGTGAGCGGCTCCGTCCCTTTCTCGATGCACTCGACAAAATGCTGGCATTCTACCTTAAGCGGTTCTTCCTGCTGAATGTGCGGGATGTAGCTATCACCGTAGTGATAGGAATAGTGAAACTCGGCAAAGGTGTCGTAGTGCGGAGGGCGGTCGACGCGGACGTCGTAGATGCGCAATTTCTCCAACGGCTGGAGATCATCATAAACGATCATGCGGCGCGTTCCCACGATGGTCATCTCGCGCACTTTGCGTGGTTCCAGCCAACTACTCTGAATGGTAGCGAAACGCTTGTTGCGGAAGGAGAGTGAGAGATTGGTGACGTCCTCGATTCCCGCAGTGACGTGGGCATTCCCCTGGCAATTCACCGTCAAGGGCAGTTCTCCCAGGATGTGAAGGATGATAGAAATGTCGTGCGGCGCCAGATCCCAAACGACATTGATGTCCTTCTGGAAGAGACCGAGGTTCAAGCGGCGCGAATTGATATATCGGATCTCGCCGATATCGCCTGCCTGGATGATATCAGCGATTTTCTGGACGCAGGTTGAGTAGAGGAAGGTGTGACCTACCATCAACACCAGTCCCTTCTCGGTCGCGATCTCGATCAGCTCCTCACATTCAGCCGATGAGGATGCCAGGGGCTTCTCGACCATGACATGCTTGCCGGCGCTGAGGGCGGCCTTGGCGAGGCTGAAATGGTATGCCACCGGGGTCGCGACGACGACGGCGTCAATGTCCGGGCTGCGAATAAGCTCCGCCGAGTCTGTGAAAGCCTCGACATCAGGATAGAGCGCCTGCAAATGCCGGAGGCGATTCTGGCTCTTATCGCAGATCGCCTTTAGGCGACAATTACTCAATGACTTGAAGTTACGGACCAGATTTGGCCCCCAATAACCACAGCCGATAACACCGACTTGGACGGGTCGTGACATACTGCCTACGCCTTATTTAAGCTCGGCAGAGGGAGTCGCGTGCGGAGATATAGAACGCGAAGACCTCTGCCAAATCTCCGCGATCTGCTTGCCCAAAGCTGGAATGGTTCGAAGGAGAATGCTCACATCGAGACCGAGCGACATATTGCGGACATAGTAGATGTCCATGTCGATCATCTGCCGGAAAGTCGTGTTATTCTTTCCGTTCACCTGCCAATAACCGGTCAATCCGGGTACGGCACCCACCCGCGAGCGACAAACCGGATCGAAATGTTCGAATTCGTTCACGGTGCAGGGGCGTGGCCCCACCAGGCTCATTTCGCCGGCAATCACATTGAAAAGCTGAGGCAATTCGTCCAGGCCCATCGCTCGCAAGAGCCGGCCGCCCGTGATCAGCCGCGGATCACCATGCGAATCAAGCTTCACCATCGGCGTCTCGCTTACCATCAGGCGCTCGAGGTAAGCCTCGTGGGCTCGGGTGTCGGAATTGACCTTCATCGTTCGGAACTTGAGGATCATGAAGCGTCTCGCGCGGAGACCAACCCGTGCCTGGCGGTAAAAGATCGGGCCAGGCGACACGATGCCCACCCAAAGCGCAATCAGGCTAACAAGGGGAAGCCAGAGTGGCAGAGAAAGAACGATGAGGAAGAGATCAAGGCCGCGCTTCCAGCCGGGAATGAATTCGATTTCGGATTCCACGGGATCATGCCCATTGTTGTAGCACGCACCGCTCCCCGAACTTTGCCCTCGCGAGGACCCGTCGCCCGCGTAGCGCTGTCCCGGACGGTCGCTGTCGCTCCTATCCAGGCGGACTCCGGAGGCGGAAGTCCTCGCTACGAGGTTGGGCAAATTTGTTTCGTTGAGTCGATTTGGAATCATCAAGGCCCTTTCACTCCCCATGGCAGTTCAAACCGGAGCGAAGGATTGCGGCAGGCTGCCGCCCTTGGTTGCGTGGCCGAATTGACCACGGACCCGACGAAGCTCTGCCCCAAGACGCTGCCCCAACAGCGCGCGGACTGCCATATAATTTCCACGCTTTCTATACGTATGACTTTCCTACGTTAGCGTCAACTACA
>JBDTXE010000176.1:0-4611 GCA_040006335.1 Verrucomicrobiota bacterium
TCTCGCGCTGATTGCCGTGGCTCCAGACTTTCGCGGTCTTGACCCATTTCGGCCGGTGGGAGGGACAATTCTTTTCGTAGAAGAACTCTCCTTCGACGCCGTTTGGATAGCGCTTCATCGTCAGCGGCCGGTCCTTCAAATGCGGCAGCAGCACCGGAGCGATGCGGATGTAGTAGTCGATCACTTCGCCCTTGGTAAAACCCGCTTTCGGATACAAAACCTTGCCGAGGTTCGAGACGGGGACTTTTTTCCCTTCGATTTCCAGCTGCGTTTTGTCAGACATCGTCTTCCCGTTGCTTATCGTCGGCGCTAACGCGGCGTCAATCGGCGAAACCTCCGGCGCTAGGCAAAGAAGCGTTCCGGCGAAAGGAGCGTTTGCGGCTGACAGATCCGCGCCACGCAGTGCTCCCAGGTTTCATGACCGCTCAGGATAGCGATTTCCACGCGTAGAAAATAGATCGGCACCTCTGTCTTACCGAGACGCGGGAAACGGACCGCGTCTTTCTCCGTCGTCACGATCATGGCCAGGTCACGCCGAAGACAGCGATTAATGAAATTCTGCAGCTCCGCTTCGGTGTAACGATGGTGATCGGTAAATCGTTTCGCGATCTCAATCTTCGCGCCCAGCCTCCGTAGGCCACTCTCGAAACTTTCCGGCACGGCGATGCCGCAGACGGAGCCGATGTAGGCGTCCCGAAGAGCGGACAACGGCGCGATCTCGCCCGTCGCCACGTTTTGCAGGTGCAAAGGCTGATGAGCGCACTCAATCACTTCGGCCGTGCGATTGTAGCGGCGGATACGTCGCAGCAGCTCAGCATCGGTCTCGGGGTTGCTCTTGGTAATAAAAATATAGCTGGCGCGGCGGAGGTTTCGTGGCGGTTCGCGCAACGTTCCGCGTGGAAGAAGGAATTCGTTGCCGAAGGGGGCTTGCCGGTCGATCAGCACGATGTCGAGCCGGTGCTTGAGCCGCAAATATTGCAGGCCGTCGTCGAGCAGAAGCGTGTCTGCGCTCATCTGCTCAATGGCGAAACGACCGCTTTTGACGCGATCCTTGTCCACCAACACGACGACGTCCTTGAGATTGTTCGCGAGCATGTAGGGTTCGTCGCCGGCAGTAAGCGAATCGAGGAGGACAGCCTTGCCGTCGCTAACGATTCGTGGAGGGTATGGGTCGATGCCGCGAAGCCGATCCAGGACGCTGGGCTTGCTCCGGGGCACGCTCTTGTAGCCGCGGCTGAGGATAGCCACGCGCCGACCTCCATTTTGCAGGGCTCGGGCGAACTTTTCCACAATGGGGGTTTTGCCCGTACCGCCCACCGTGAGATTGCCGATGCTGATGACAAGACAGCCGAGCGCTCGCTCGCGCAGGATGCGCTTGCGATAAAGCCAGAGACGTAGCTGCACGATGCGCTCGTAGAGAAGCGACAGGGTGTAGAGCACGCCGCGCAGGAGCGTCGCCCGCATGCCGGTGCGACGCTCAAGGATCACATCGATGGCGAATTGCTCGAGACTCTCTGACGAACGGCTCATCTCGATGGGCGGGGAATTTGAACGCCCTGATTATCGGCGGTCGTGACCAACACTCTCGCCAATGAAGGGGCGGCCGCGGCGGCCATCGCGTCGGCTATTTCTTGTGAGCGCTCCAGCGTCAGCGCACAAATAGTGGAGCCCGAGCCGCTGAGAAAGGCACCGAGCGCGCCGGCCGTCTCCGCCGCCGCGATCACCTGCTCGAGGAACGGAACATATTTCAGGCGAAAGGGCTGATGCAGCCCATCGCGGAAGCAGCCGCGCATATTTTCAAGGTCGCCCGAGGCAAACGCGCCGGCGATGGCGGCGGCATTGCCCACGCTCATCACCGCCGCTTCGCGATCAATCTCCTTCGGCAGCGCGTGGCGCGCTTCCTCCGTCGCTACCTCAAAGTCGGGAATCAACAACACCGCCCGGAGTTTCTGCGACACTTTCCATCTCTGCATGCTTGTCTGGCGCGCGATGGAAAATCCTCCGAAACTCGCCGGCGCGGCGTTATCCGGATGTCCTTCCAGTTGTCCACAAAGCTCATAAAGATCGTGACGGTTCAAACCCGTTCCGGCCAGCTCGTTTAAGCCGTGTAATAATCCCAGGCGAACTGTGACACTGCTGCCGAGTCCGCGCGCGGTCGGCACGGCGCCACGAACAGAACAGACGAAGGGGAAATGGCGGGCAGCGCTCCTCTCGAAGAACAAATCTCCCGCCGCCTGCATCATCGGAGTCAGCGGCGCGCCTTCGCTCGCGTGCACGGCAATCCGATTGTAGATCCGTAAGGCGAGCCCGAAACAATCGAACCCGGGACCAAGATTCGAGGTCGTCGCTGGAATTCGCACTGTGACCTGCCTTTGCAAGGCAACGAGCTTATCGTGACAGACCTGAGCGGCAAGAGAGCTGCATGGTCGAATGAGAAAAATTGACTGGATTGAACTGCCATTGCTTCAAGCTTTCGCGGCGGAAGGAACCACGGCGCATCGTCTCTGCACGGCGCATGATGGCTGGGTCGAGCGTTTCGGCTCCGACATCCTCATCTCCTTTAAAACGGTGGAAACCCGCGAGCATTTGCGAGCGGACGCGCTGCTCTGGGCAGAAACGGCGGGGTTCAGCATTTCGCGCATCTTCGGGCGTTACCTTCCGAAGCAAAACGCCGAACGAGAAGCACCCATCCTTCTCTGGGGCGATGACGGGGCGGAGCCGCGCGGGGTCGCGCTGGAATGCGGTCTGCGCTACGGGATCGATTTCAGCGCCGGCTATTCTGTCGGACTCTTCGTCGATCAACGCGAGAACCGCCGTTACCTGCGACGAGCGTCGCCGACGCGTTTGCTAAATTGTTTTGCCTACACCTGCGCTTTCTCCATCGCCGCAGCCACGGCCGGCGGCACGAGTGTAAATGTCGATCTTTCTCGCAAATCGCTTCAACGCGGCCGCGAGAATTTTCAGCTCAACGATCTTCCAACCGCGGACCACCAATTCGTCACGGACGACGTCCTTGAGGTTTTGCCTCGGCTCGCCCGGCGCGGCGAGAAGTTCGATGGAATCGTCCTCGACCCGCCGACGTTTTCGCGCTCGCACCGCGGCAAGGCGTTTCAGATCGAGGCGGATTTTGAACGACTGCTCCTCCTCGCCTTGGAGGTCGCTCACCGCCCAGCCCGTATCCTTCTCTCGACAAATTGCCGCCAAATGAACGAGCGCATGCTGGAAGTGATGGCGCGATTCTGCCTCAAAACCACCCGCGCGGCGGGACGCTTGCACCGGGAGCCAAGTCCGACCGACTTCCCGCCAGGGGCCGCCGCGAGTACGCTCTGGCTCTTGCTTTCGTGAATGAAAGGGGGCTTCCCTCACCTGTGGAGGAGGGATTTCCCGGGTAGCCGACGATCATCCCACCAATTATTTTCACTGTTCCATTGCCTAATCTCGGCCGATTGTTCAGTCACCGGCAGGAAAAGGACACGCGTCCGCGCCGCCGCATCCGAAACAAGAGCATGGACGATCAATCTCCAACCGACGTTGCCCAGCGAACTGTTCGCTATGCGCAAGACCAGTTCTCCGACGTTCTGACCCAGACAGAAGAATTTGTGCGGGAGAAACCGACCCAATCGCTGCTCTATGCCGTGCTCGCCGGATTTGTTCTGAATCGGCTGCCGATCTTTCGGCTCTTCGGCGGCGTTTCTCGCCTGTTGCTCTTTTTGCTCAAGCCCGCGCTGCTCATTTATGGCGCAACCAAGGTTTATGAGGCGATGAGCGAAGACGATCACAAGCCGGCGGCTTAGTCGTCCAGCGTAAAGCCGATCTTCACGGTCACCTGCCAGTCCACGACGCGGCCATTTTCGATATGGCCTCGTGTTTCCGCGACTTCGAACCAGCGCATGTTCCGCACGGTCTTCTCCGCGCGGGCAAGGGCGTTCTGCACTGCCGGCTCGATTCCCTCCGGCGAGGACCCTACCAGCTCGATCTTTTTATAAACGTGATTGCTCATTGGTAGCGCGAGCTTCTAACTTGCAGCGGCGCTGCGCAAGGAAGAGCACGCCATTATCTGCGAGCCATGGATAAGAATACGATCGAGTCGCACCTCGTCGAGAAACGGGTCTTCAAACCCGCCAAGTCCTTCCAACGCCGTGCCCGCGTCCGCAGCATGGCGCAGTACGAGAAGATGTATCGCGAATCGATCCGGCAGCCGGCGCGATTCTGGGCGCGAGAGGCGAAAGAATTGGTCTGGCAGAAACCGTGGCGGCAGGTGCTGCGCTGGAAGCCCCCATCCGCGCAGTGGTTTCTCGGCGGAAAGTTAAATATTTCGGAGAATTGCCTTGATCGCCATCTCGACGGACCGCGCCGGAACAAAGCCGCCATTTTATGGGAGGGCGAGCCCGGCGAAAAACGCACGCTCACTTACCAGCAACTCCATCGCGAGGTCTGTCGTTTCGCCAACGTTTTGAAGCGGAACCGTGTTCGCAAAGGCGACCGCGTCATCATCTATCTGCCCACCATTCCCGAAGCCGCCATCGCGATGCTGGCCTGCACCCGCATCGGCGCAGTTCACTGCGTCATCTTCGGCGGGTTTAGCGCGGACAGCATCCGCGACCGCATCGC
>JBDTXE010000177.1:0-4515 GCA_040006335.1 Verrucomicrobiota bacterium
CCGATTTACGGATACGACGGTCTGTCGCCCGATCAGGTTATTGCCAACGTGCAGGGTGCCCTGCAGGATCTGGGTTACTTTGCCTACGCGGTTGACGGCGTGCTCGGGCCGGCCACTCAGGCCGCCATCGCCGACTACCAGCGCGACAACGGATTGTATGCCAGTGGGGCCATAGATCGTTCTACGCTGGTAGCGCTCGGGTTTATCCTTTAGCAGGCAATTGCGACCGCGCGTCTGACGCCATAGCTTCGCGGCATGGAGAGCAGCGAAGCGCAATTGAATGCCCAGGACCTCAGGCAGTCGTTTGTCATGGGATCGCGTCGGATCGATGTGTTGCGTGGCGTATCGCTGGCTGTGCAACGGGGAGAGGCGGTCTTTCTGGTCGGAGCATCGGGCGCCGGCAAGACCACCCTTCTTTACACGCTCGCTGGTCTGGAGCGCCCGAAAGGTGGTCGCGTTGTCTTTGACGGGCGGCCCCTTTATACAGGGAGTTCGAGGGAACAGGCACGCGTGCGGAACTCGCGTATGGGCTTTGTTTTCCAAGGCTATTTTTTGCTTCCGGAGCTGACCGCGAGCGAGAATGTGATGCTGCCTGGAATGATCGGGAGACGGGTCGATATGGAGAAAGCGGAGGAGAGTTTACGCGCGGTTGGGTTGGGAGAAAGGTTCCAGCATCTGCCGGCGGAACTTTCCGGCGGAGAGCAGCAGCGCGTGGCCATTGCGCGAGCGCTGGTCAACGACCCTGAGATAATCTTCGCTGACGAACCGACGGGAAACCTCGACTCCAGAACCGGGGACGCCATCATGGATTTGCTGCTTGGCCTGGCCCGGGAGCGCGGCAAAACGCTCCTGGTTGTCACTCATGACGACCGCCTGGCCGAACGGGGCGACCGGCGTCTGCGCATGGTGGACGGGCGGTTGGAGTAAATTTCGCCTGCCCTTGGGCTCGCCGCGCCCAAATGCTGCTTGAATTAGCGGGCGAAAGGCGGAAATTTTTTTGTGCTTAATAAAAATGCGAACAGTGGCGGAGCGGCCACTCTCCTCGACGAGGAACCCGCCACGAAAGAGGCGGTGAAGCCGGCGAACGAGTCGCGCGCGAAAGAGGCCGCGAAATCGTCTACCATTTATATAGACGGCGAATTTTTCCCTGAAGGCGAGGCGAAGGTTTCGGTCTTCGATCACGGCTTGCTCTATGGCGATGGCGTTTTCGAAGGCATCCGGTTTTACAACGGTCGCGTTTTTCGATTCGAAGAGCACCTCGATCGGCTGTGGGATTCCGCGCGTTCGATTTGTCTGGAGATTCCGATGACGGTGCGGGAAATGTCGGACGCGGTCCTGGAGACGATCCGGCGGAACGATTTACGCGACGGTTACATTCGTCTGATTGTGACCCGGGGCGTGGGGAATCTCGGTTTGAATCCCGCGCAATGTAAGAGACCAAGCGTGATCGTCATCGTGGCGACAATCGCTCTCTATCCAGAGGAGGTTTATCGCACCGGCCTTACCGTCGTCACGGTCGCGACGCGTCGAATCCATCCGGGCGCTCTCAACCCGGCGATCAAATCGCTCAACTACCTCAACAACGTTTTGGCTCGGATCGAGGCTAATCTTGCGAACGCGGATGAGGCCATCATGCTGAACGACCACGGCCACGTCGCGGAATGCACGGCGGACAATTTGTTCATCATCAAAGGTGGTGAAATTTTCACGCCACCAGTGACGGCGGGTGCGCTCAAGGGAGTGACTCGTGGCGTTGTCTTTGAAATCGCGGCGGAGATCGGGTTGAAGATCGCCGCGGCCGAAGTGACGCGACATGATGTCTTTATCGCCGACGAATGTTTCCTGACCGGAACGGCGGCGGAGGTCATTCCCGTGATCATGGCGGATGGCCGACCGATCGGAACGGGAAAACCGGGGCCGATTACGGCCCGCGTCATCTCGCGCTTCCGTGAGATGGTGCGGGAGACGGGAACACCGATTTTCGAGTGAAGCGCGGCCTCGGCCCGCGAGCTGCTCAACGAAAGGTGAGTTTGGAATTTTTAACCTTTGCCGGGGTTTAATTGACGAGATGTTGTGCGACGTGTGCAAATGCAATGACGCCACGGTGTTTTTGACGCAAATCGTGGCGGGCAAGATGCAGAAGGTGAATCTGTGCGAGGGGTGCTCGAAGGAGAAGGGGGTGCAGGACCCAACTGGTTTCGCCTTGGCTGATTTGCTTCTCGGCATCGGGGCCGCGGAGCAGATTGAAAAGGGTTCTGCCTCGACCCAGTGCCCCGTCTGCGGTTTTACCCAGGCGGATTTCAAGAAGACGGGCCGGCTGGGTTGCAGCACATGCTATGTTGCTTTTGCGGAAGGCTTGGGCTCGCTTTTGAAAGCAATGCATAAGGGGACAGAACATGTCGGGAAATTGCCGGCGCGGGCGCAACGCAGTCTCGAGCTGAGCGATCGCATGAAGATGCTAACGGAAAATTTACGCAAGGCGGTCGCGGAGGAGAAGTATGAAGCCGCGGCCTCGTTGCGTGATGAGATTCGGTCGCTGGAGGGGGAGCTCGCCAACGGGGTCAAATGAAATTTCAAAGCGTTCTTGCTCATACGGGAGAGTGGCTGCGCGGGGAAGGACCCCATCACCAGGTGGTCGTGAGCAGCCGGGTTCGGCTCGCGCGTAACCTGCGTAACCGCGCTTTTCCCGGCTGGGCCAAGAAAGCGGAGCGCTCTTCCGTCCTTGAGCTGATCAAGCCGCGCGTGGAGGAGTTGCCAGAGATGCAGGAGTCTTTCTCGCAGCTGCTGCAGGATCTTTCCGCAATGGAGAAGCAGGTCTTGGTGGAACGCCATCTCATCAGCCGTGAACACGCTGCCAAGAACGCGGGCAGCGCGGTGGTGATGAACCGCAAGCAAACCCTGAGCATCATGATCAACGAAGAGGATCACCTGCGCATGCAGTCGATCCGCTCGGGCTTGCAATTACGCCAGGCCTTTAAACTGGTCGACAAGGTGGATAGCGCGCTCGAGGCAAAACTGGATTTCGCCTACGACCCCAAGCTTGGTTACCTCACCGCCTGCCCGACCAATGTCGGCACCGGGATGAGGGCGAGCGCGATGCTGCATCTGCCCGGCTTGGTCTTAAGCGACCTGATCAACCAAGTCATTCAAGCCGTGAACAAAATCGGCCTGGCGGTGCGAGGCCTTTACGGTGAAGGCACGGAGGCGATGGGAAACCTGTTCCAAATTTCGAATCAAACGACTCTGGGCGAAAAGGAGGACGAGATCATCGCGCGCCTGAGCAAGGTGATCGAGACCATCATCGAGAAAGAGCACGATGCCCGGGAGGTTCTGATGCAGAAAAAGCCGGACACTCTCTGGGACCAGATCGGGCGCGCCTACGGCCTGCTCACCTACGCGCATGCGATGAATTCAAAGGAAGCGCTCAATTTGCTCTCGGTCATGAAGCTGGCCGTCGATCTCGGAGCATTTCCGGAGGAGAAGCGGCTTCCGATTGATGAGCTCTTTATCGAAACGCAGCCCGCTCATCTGCAGAAAAGCACACAGCAGAAATTGAACGCGGAAGAGCGCGATCATTTACGCGCCCAGATTATCCGCGAGCGTCTGAAAACATTTCCCAAACCTGAATTGAGCAAGGTCGTGCGGTCAATCGAAGCCAACGGCGAATCTCCAGTTGAAAACCAATGAATAATTTTACTCCGCGCGCGCAGCAGGTGCTGCAATTGGCGCGCAAGGAAGCAGATCGTTTCAATCACAATTACGTCGGGACGGAGCATCTCCTCCTCGGCTTGATCAAGCTCGGCCAGGGCGTGGCCGTGAATGTTTTGCAGAAGATGGGTCTCGATCTCGAGACGGTGCGGATGGAAGTAGAAAAGCAGGTCGGTTCCGGACCGGAAACCAAAATGGTCGGGAACATTCCCTACACGCCGCGCGTGAAAAAAGTGCTCGCGCTCGCCGGCAAGGAAGCGAAGGCGCTTAATCATTCCTACGTCGGCACCGAGCACATTCTGCTCGGCCTGCTCCGCGAAGGCGAAGGCGTCGCCGCGCGCGTCCTCAAGAGTCTCGAGATCGACATCGAGCGCACGCGCAATGAAATCCTGAAGGAGCTCGATCCTAATTTCACACCGCCGGAAGGCGAGCCGGAGGCGCAGGAAGGCGCCAGCGCTGGTGGCAAGAAAGACGTTAAAACTCCGGCCCTCCGTGCCTTTGGACGAGATCTGACCGATCTGGCCAAGAAAAACGAACTCGATCCGGTCATCGGGCGAAAGAACGAGATCGAGCGCGTCATCCAAGTGCTTTGCCGCCGCACCAAGAATAATCCGGTTCTGCTGGGGGAAGCGGGCGTCGGCAAGACCGCCATCGTCGAAGGCTTGGCCCAGGAAATTATTTCCGGCAATGTGCCCGAACTCTTGCGCGACAAGAAAGTCATCACGCTTGATCTGGCGTTAATGGTCGCGGGCACGAAGTACCGCGGACAATTCGAGGAGCGAATCAAGGCGGTGATGGATGAAATCC
>JBDTXE010000178.1:0-4512 GCA_040006335.1 Verrucomicrobiota bacterium
AAACAGCGGCCCTGGCACCGTCACTTTTTTTTCGACAAATACCTCCGATACCCTCGCGAGTTTTTCCGCGGCGGGAATCTATAGCCTCAGCCTGACGGTCAACGACACCACGCTATCTACTGTCGATAAACAGACGATTACGGTGAATCCGGCGCCGTAGTCAGGCGTTCAATTTGCTCTCCTTCGCTTGTCTCCTGCCTCACCGGCGGTTGGCTGCCTTTGAAAAGACGAAAGAGAAAATAGAGCGAAGGAAAGAGGAGAACCGCGCCGAGAGCGAGGGCAATGATGAGGAGACGGAGAGTGACTGCGGGCGCGGCGCTGTTAGCAAAAGTAAGATCAGGCGTAACGAAGTTCGGATATTGCGCCAGGCTCCAGCCACAAAGAATGAGAGTGACCTGGCCGATGGCGGCGACACGCGCGAGAAAGAATTTTCGGCGCCATAAAGTCAGGAGCGCGGCGAGGGCGCAGCAACTCGTGCCGCCTAACAGGAATGGCGCCCACCAGCGGGTCAGTCCCGCAAAGATCCACGGCGCGCCGGAACGGGCGAGAAGGAATGCCGTCAGCGCGATCGGGATCAGGATGAGGCCGGCCCACATGGCGCGGCGGCGAAAGTCCTCCTGCAAATCCGGTTCGTCTTCGGTTTCCACGGTCATATAGGTTGCGGCGAGGAAGGCGAAGAGGGCGACGGCAAAAACACCGCAAGCGAAAGAAAAGGGTGTCAGCCAGCCGGAGAAAAACCCGCTGGTGAGTCGTCCATCACTCACTCGAATCTGGCCGGTGGCGAGCGCGCCCACGGTGATGCCTTCGACGAACGGAGTGAAGAAGCTGGAAAGGCCAAAGACAATACTCCAGCGCCGTTGCACCACGTCCGTGCGGCGGTCGTAGGTCCGAAAGATAAAAGTAGAGCCGCGCAGGATGACGCCGACGAGAACAAGGGTAATCGGAATGTTCAGCGCAGTCATGATCGCCGCAAAGGCGAGGGGAAAGCCGGTAAAGAGGAGAACGACCACGAGAATGAGCCAGACGTGATTCGCCTCCCAGATAGGACCGATGGCACGCGCAATCACTTCCTTCTGTCTCACCGCGCGCGGTCCGGTGGCGAGAAAATCCCACATTCCGCCGCCGAAATCGGCCCCGCCCATGAGGGCATAGATGATCAGCGCCGCTACCATAAAAACGGCCACGATGAGCGCCGGCGTCATTTCGTTAACTTCTCCTCGCTCCTGCCGGCGCGCCGAGGAATTGGCGCCGCAAAAGAAAGAAAACGCTCGCCGCCAGGAAAAGATAGAGCGCGGTGAAACCAAAGAAGGGCACGGCAATTCCCGGCATGGGTGTGACCGCCTCCTCCGTTCGCATAATGCCGTAAATGATCCACGGTTGACGGCCCACTTCCGTCACCATCCAGCCGGCTTCGATCGCGAGAAATCCGAGCGGACCGGCGAGCACGATCGCGCGCAGGAACCAGGGCGCATCCGGGAGGCGGCGATGTCTCCACCACAGCCAGGCGGCGGCGAGGGAACAGGCGAGGAGATAGCAGCCCGATCCCACCATGAGATCGAATGACCAGTGGACGATGCGCACGTTCGGCCATTGCGCGCGCGGAAATTTATCGAGCCCGGTAACATGAGCCGCCGGATCGCGCGCGACGAGGAGGCTGAGGCCGTGCGGGATGCGCAGCGCGTAGGCGGTCCTCTCCGAGCGGCTGTCGGGTAATCCACCAATCGTTAGGGGCGCGCCGTCCTGTGAGTGGTAGAGCGCTTCCATTGCCGCCAGCTTGGCCGGCTGCAAGCGGGCCACCGTGCGCGAGCTATGATCGCCGCTCACGATTTGCAGCGGCGCGCTGAGGCAGGCGACGGCGAGAGCGAGGCCCAGGGCGGCACGGTGAAACGGGTTCGCGCGATCGCGGCGCAAGAAAAACGCGTGCACCGCCGCGACGCCAAATCCAGTGGCGACGAACGCGGCCAGGGTCATGTGAATGACTTCATGCAGGCTGGCCGGGTTGAGCATGGCCGCGATCGGATCGATCCCGGTGGCCTTTCCGTCCACCATGGTGAAGCCGGCCGGCGCATTCATCCAGGCATTGGCGGTGACAACAAAAATTCCCGAGAGGATTCCGCCCAGCGCCACCAACACCCCCGAAAACCAGTGCAGCCACGGGGGGAGTCGATCCCAGCCGTGAAGATAAACGCCAAGAAAAATCGCTTCCGCGAAAAAGGCGAAGCCTTCGAGCGAAAACGGCATGCCGATGATCGCACCCGCCCTCGCCATGAACCCTGGCCAGAGCAGCCCCAGTTCAAACGACAACACCGTGCCCGAGACTGCACCGACCGCGAACAGAATCGCAGCGCCACGCGACCATCGTTTCGCCAGGTCGAGATAGACCGGGTTCTTCGTTCGCAGCCAGGCCGCTTCGGCGATCGACATCAGAACGGGCAGGCCGATGCCAATCGCGGCGAAGATGATGTGGAAGGCGAGGGACATCGCCATTTGCGAGCGGGCAAAAAGAAAATCATTCATCTCGCGTTTGTTTCGCTCGGGCAACCCATCCCGGCAGGCATCGGCACCACCAGCGTGAAGGAATCGCGCATTTTTACAATGGCACTCTCTGGCATGAAAAAAATTACGTTTGCTGGAGCCGCACCGGCCGTCGCGTAAGGTAGGATGATGAAGGCAGTACGAATCGAACGTTACGGCAACGATGAGGTGATGAAGCTGGCGGAAGTGGAGCTACCGCAAGCCGGCCAAGGTGAGATTCTGGTAAAGGTGAAAGCGGCAGCGGTGAATCCGGTCGATTGGAAAATTCGGGAAGGATTGGGGGAAATGTTTGGCATGACGCTGCCGATGACGCTCGGATGCGAAGTGGCGGGGACGGTCGAAGCGATCGGCGCCGGGGTAAATGAATTCGCCAGGGGAGATGAGGTCTACGGGTACCTCGGCGCCCACAGCGGCGGTTACGCGGAGTATGTCGCTGCACCAGCGAGCGAGTTCGTGCGACGCCCAAAGAACATCGACGTGGAAACTGCGGTGTCGGTGCCAGTGGGCGCGTTGACGGCGTGGCAGGGAATTTTTGAGCATGGCAAACTGACGAGCGGGCAACGGGTCTTTATTACCGGAGCTTCCGGAGCAGTCGGCTCGATGGCGGTGCAGCTGGCGAAGTGGAAAGGGGCGCATGTCGTCGGCTCCGGCTCGGGGCGGAACGAGGAATTCGTCCGCGGGCTCGGTGCGGATGAGTTCATCGATTACAAGAAGGCGAAACTCGAAGATGAGGTGAAAGAGATGGATGTCGTCTTCGACACCGTCGGCGGTGAAACGCAGGAGCGCGCTCTTCAAACGCTGAACAAGGGCGGAATCATGGTGAGCGTGGCTAATCCCCCAGAGGCAGTGAAGCTGACGCAGTTCGGTGTCACCGGCGCGATGGTTCAGATGCAGTCGAAACCAGAGCAACTAGCCGAGATCAATCGGCTAGTCGAGAGCGGGAAATTAAAAGTACGCGTGGCGAAGGTACTGCCAATGGCTGAGGTCAAGCAGGCTCACCGGCTTTCCAAGGAAGGCCACACCGAAGGCAAGATCATCCTGCGGCCATAGTTGGAATTACGCGGAGCATTTTAGGATCTTGTTATGGCAAAGAAGACCAAAGACAAACCGGGACGTGTTCCTTTCACCCTTGGCATCGTAGGACAATTCGGGCTCGCCGTGCGCAAGCCACGCAAAAGCGCGAAGTGGTGGGAACGCGCCGTCGGGTTGAAGAAGCAATTTGAGTTTGAGGACGGCGTGGCGATCGGGAACGAAAACATCACGATCGCACTGCACAAAGGGAAGCCTTCGCCGAAAACATTCGGCCACATGTCGTTTCACCTACCCAATATGGCGACGCTCCGCAGAGCGTTGGCGCATTTGGAAAAAATGAAGGTAAAGGTGGAAGACCCCGGCGACGAAATCGGGCCGGAAGCGCCCGGCTCCAAGAACATGGGTCTTTGGTTCCGCGACCGGGATGGCTATCGCTGGGAATTGAGCGTGCAAGGCTGAAACCGCGGCACGGCTTTTCTTGCAACGATGACGCAGGGACGCGGCGCGGATGGTCGTGTCGACGCGGTGAGCCTGAAGGCGCACCGGAAGCTGAAAGACAAACTGGCAAACGTGGTGCACATGCAAGCGGGCAGCATCGGCGCGCTCGAGCATTGCGTGAGCGCGGTCCGACGCGGGGGAGTCGTTACGGTCGTCGGTGTTTATGGCATGCCTTACGATGCTTTTCCGGTGGGACAGATTTTCGATAAAGGGATTCGCAATGGCTTTCGGTCAGGCGCCGGTGCAGAAATACATCGATGAAATCATCGGCGTGCTCGACCGCCGCGAGATCAAGCTTAACGACATCATTACGCATCGATTGCCGCTGGCGCAGGCCCCGGACGCCTATAAAATCTTTCGTGATAAAGAGGACAACTGCGTGAAAGTGGTGCTAAAGCCTTAGGCAAATGCGTAAACCTGCTGATATTTTTGCGATGGTGATCGGCG
>JBDTXE010000179.1:0-4511 GCA_040006335.1 Verrucomicrobiota bacterium
TGACCCGCGCAACCCCGCCACCATCGCGGACAACGTGGGCGACAACGTGGGCGACTGCGCGGGCATGGCCGCAGACGTTTTCGAGACCTACGCGGTCAGCCTGGTCGGCGCGATTCTCATTGCCGCCCTTACCGCCGCGACGGTGCCGGCTACCCTCGTTTACCCGTTCGTTCTAGGAGGAATTTCTGTCCTCGGCGCCATTTGCGGCATTCTGTTCGTGAATATGTTCCCCGGCAATCCGGCGGGATCGCTCATGGGCGGCGTCGGGGTCAGTGCGCTCGTCTCGGCGATTCTTTTATGGCCGGCCACGCATCAGCTGTTCCCGACCGGCGTGAACATCGGTGGCGCCATTCGCTCGCCGAACGATCTCTATCTCGCCTCCTTCGTCGGCCTGCTCATGACGGGAATCGTCGTCGTCATCACGAATTACTACACCTCCACGAAATACGCACCGGTGCAGAAAATCGCGCGCGCCTCGGAGACCGGCCACGCGACCAACATCATCGCCGGTCTCGCGATCGGTCAGCATGCGACCGCGTTGCCGGTAGCGTTCATCGGTCTTGCCATTCTTTTCAGTTTCCACTTCGCCGGCCTCTACGGCATTGCCATCGCGGTCATGGCCATGCTGTCGATGGCCGGAATCATCATTTCCCTCGATGCCTTCGGACCCATTACGGACAATGCCGGAGGCATCGCGGTCATGAGCAATCTGCCGAAATCGGTTCGGAGCGTGACGGATGAACTCGATGCTGTCGGCAACACCATGAAGGCCGTCACCAAGGGGTATGCCATTGCCTCTGCTGGCCTGGCCGCGCTGGTTCTTTTCGGTTCCTACGTGGAAGAGCTAAAGGCTCACATCATCGCCCAGGGACATCCTTTCACCTATCAATTCTCGTTAACCGATCCGAAGATCATCATTGGTTTATTCATCGGCGGGTTGCTCCCGTTCATGTTCACCGCCTTTAGCATGGACGCGGTAGGGAAAGCCGCCGGTGCCGTCGTCCGCGAAGTGCGCCGGCAGCTCACCGCCAAGCCGGGTATTCTGCGGGGCGAGGACAAGCCAGATTACGGCACCTGCGTCGATATTGTGACGAAAGCAGCTTTGCGCGAGATGATTATCCCGGCGCTGCTGCCGATCGTCTTTGTCATCTCGGTCGCAGCAATTAAGCCGCTCGGGCCGGTGGTTCTGGGAGGCGTCCTGGTCGGCACAATCGTGACCGGACTTTTTGTGGCCATTGCCATGACTTCGAGCGGCGGCGCTTGGGATAACGCCAAGAAATTCATTGAAGAGGGACACTTCGGCGGTAAAGGCTCTCCCGCACACGCCGCTTCGGTTACCGGCGACACCGTCGGCGATCCCTACAAGGACACGGCGGGACCGGCGATCAATCCGATGATCAAAGTGGTGAACATCGTCGCCATCCTGATCATTCCGATTTTCTTTTAGGCCGGCTCGGCGCGGAAGGTCTCTTCGGATCGAGCCTGCTCTAGCCGCCACCTGCGGAAGCGGCGCGCGCCAGGCTGCCATTTGGTGAAATGTTTGACGGCGGCGCACTAATTTCCCATGCTTAGCGAAAGCGTCAGACATAAGTCTAGCGCTTCGCCTTCCCCAGAGAGACTTTGACCCCGCTTAAAATCGTCGTGTGCAAATGAGATGAGCCCGCCGATCGAAGCGGCCACGCGAATAAAGTTCTGGGGCGTCCGGGGATCCATTCCCACGCCGGGACCGGGCACCGTGCGCTACGGCGGCAACACCACCTGCGTGGAACTTCGCGCCGATGGAGAAATCGTGATTCTCGATGCCGGCTCGGGAATTCGCCTTCTTGGGCAGGCTTTACGGAAGGAGTTCGGCGATCAGCCTCTCAACCTTACCCTCCTCATTTCTCATTCCCATTGGGACCACATCCAGGGGCTACCGTTTTTCCTTCCGGCCTATAGCTCGAAGAATCGCATCCGTGTTTTCGGTTATGACGGCACCCGCTCGCGTCTGCGCGAATGCCTCACCGGGCAGATGCAATCGGCTTTTTTCCCGGTCAGTATGGCGGAGTTGCCCGGCGAGATCGACATCGAGGAACTTACAGAACCGGAGTTCCATATCGGCCAGCTTCGGGTCTGCTCAAAATTCCTAAATCATCCCGGCCAATGTGTGGGCTACCGGATTTTCACCAGCGCCGGCTCCGTCGCTTTCCTGCCCGATAACGAGCCATTCGAGCAGCTCGACGAACAATTGCGTGTCCGCGGCATTGCCAACAACGAGCATAACTGGAAAGCGCCTGCAGTTGAGCGGGCTGAGCTGGTGGAGTTTCTGCGCGAGACCGATCTCGTCATTATGGATGCGCAATACGGCGATGAAGAATACCCCTCGCACATTGGCTGGGGTCACGGATCGATCAGCAGCGCGGTCTCGCTCGCGGCCGAAGCCCGGGTGAAGCGCCTCGTCCTCTTCCATCATGATCCCAACCACGACGATGCCATGATCGAACGCCTGGAAGAACAGGCGCGGCGGCAACTGGGAAAGCTGGGGAAATCGATTGAAGTGCGAGCCGCGCGCGAAGGCGACGAGATCATCCTGAGTTAGACTTCGGATGCTACTGCTTGAAACCAGGGGCCAACCGCCTAGCTTGGCTCCCGTTTGCCTCGTGGTGTAACGGTAGCACGAGAGATTCTGGATCTCTTTGTCAAGGTTCGAATCCTTGCGAGGCAGCCAGTTCGCCCGGCGGGAGTGCGTAAAAACCTCCGCCTGTTGGCCTGAATCACGCTTTTCTAACCCGCCTAATTCATAACATTTTGGAACCTACATCACCCAGCCATCTGCCAACCCCTCACGGGGGCGAACTCGTCGATCTTTATGTGGACGAAAGCCGTCGCGCCCAAATTAAGGCCGACTCTCAGGACATCCCCTCGTGGGACCTGACCCCGCGCCAGCTCTGCGATCTCGAACTCTTGCTTAATGGCGGCTTTTCGCCGTTGCGCGGATTTATGACGCGCGCCGATTACGAACCGGTCTGCCGCGATATGCGGCTGGCCAGCGGCGTTCTCTGGCCGATGCCGATCACGCTCGATGTGACGGAGGATTTCGCTAAAGGCCTTTCCGCGGGCAAGAGCCAGATTGCGTTGCGCGATGGCGAGGGAGTCATGCTCGCTCTCCTGCATGTCGAAGACATCTGGCAGGCTGATCGCAAGGCCGAAGCCAAAGCGGTTTTCAACACTGAAAGCACGGTCCATCCCGGCGTTTCCTATCTTCTAAATAAGGCGAATCCCTGGTATGTGGGAGGCCGCCTCGAAGGCGTGCAGTCGCCGCCCAGTTACGATTTCAAGACCTTGCGTCTCGGTCCCGCGGAATTGCGTCAGCAGTTTGCGCGGCAAGGGTGGCGCCGCATCGTTGCCTTCCAGACGCGCAATCCGATGCACCGCGCCCATGTGGAATTAACCTTCCGCGCGGCCCGTCAGGCCGAGGCCAGTCTGCTTCTTCATCCCGTCGTTGGTCTGACCAAACCGGGAGACGTCGACTACTTCACTCGTGTGCGCTGTTACCAGCTGCTTCTAACGAAATATCCGCGCGGCACGGCGAAGCTCGCACTGTTGCAATTGGCCATGCGCATGGGCGGCCCGCGCGAGGCGGTCTGGCACGGCATCATCCGCAAGAATTACGGCTGCTCTCACATCATCATCGGACGCGATCACGCGGGCCCTGGCAACGATCGCGACGGCAAAGCCTTCTACGATCCTTACGCCGCGCAGGAACTCTTCCTGAAACATCAGGATGAGATCGGCGTCGAGATGGTGCCGTTCCAGAACATGGTCTACGTCGAAGACAAGGCGACTTATCTTCCGACCGACGAGGTTCCCAAAGATGCGCGGGTGCTGAATATTTCCGGAACCGAGCTGCGCCAACGCTTAAACGAGGGTCGCGAAATTCCGGACTGGTTCACCTACTCGGACGTCATCCAGGAGTTGCGCCGCAGTTTCCCGCCGAGGCAGCAGCAGGGTTTTACCGTTTTTTTCACCGGTCTCTCTGGAGCCGGCAAATCGACTATCGCGAACGTCCTGTTGGCGAAACTGCTGGAGATGGGAGGTCGGCCGGTCACGCTGTTGGATGGCGACCTCGTGCGCAAGCACCTGTCGTCCGAGCTCGGGTTTTCCCGTGAGCATCGCGATTTAAACATTCGCCGCATCGGCTACGTCGCGTCAGAAATTACAAAAAATCGTGGGATCGCGCTTTGCGCTCCGATTGCGCCTTACGATGGCACGCGGAAAGAGATACGGCAGATGATCGCGCCGCTGGGCGGTTTCGTCATGGTGCATCTCTCCACTTCGGTGGGGGTTTGCGAAGGGCGCGACCGCAAGGGTCTCTACGCCAAAGCGCGGGCCGGTATCATCAAAGAGTTCACCGGAATATCCGATCCGTATGAGGAACCGACGGACGCCGATGTCACGATCAATACCGCCGAACTAACGCCCGAAGAAGCCGCGCAGGAGATTATTCTCCACTTGGAAGGCGAAGGCTACAT
>JBDTXE010000180.1:0-4414 GCA_040006335.1 Verrucomicrobiota bacterium
TAGGCAAAGGCGGCTTGCATGGGCAAACCATCCGCTTTTCGCCGCCGATGTGCATCCATCGAGAGGATGCCGATTTTATCCTCGAGGTTCTGGATCAAGCGCTCGGCCAGCTCTAGGCGGCTGACCGAGTCGCTCGATCCGTTGGTTAACGCGAGGGCGCCGGCACCGCCTTATAGGTCATTCGCAAGCCGCTCTCATCGATCGCTCGACCGGTGATTTCTCCGCGGCTGTTTACGTCCTTGGCGCTTTCGAGTCGAGCAGTGTAACTCGCCGGTTTCAGGTCGTTGAGGTCGGTCGCGACTCCGTTCTTATCCCACACGACCGCCCGGCAATCGGCAAAATCGGCGTCGCAGGAAAAGCCTACAATCTGGTCACGCCCATTGATGCCATCGGCTTCGCTGTAAACGTGCTCGGGAGTCTGATTGGGCAGCGGGTCGAGGTGCTTGATCCCACCCTGCCGCGTCCAGTAGAAACCGCGCAGGAAATTGCCATCGGGATCGCCGGGGGTTCCGGCAAACCCCACGATATGTCCGTGCTCGTTGATCGCCGTGGGGGTGTTCCAGAAGTCAGCCCCGAAGTTACCGATATCAGTTACGCCACCGTTCTCCCAGAGGACGGCGTGCATCGCGGTGTATCTTCCCACCGCCTGGTCACAAATGCCCGAGATGCCTACCGCCTGACCCCGGTCATTGATCGCGGTGGCGGCTCCGGAAGTGTCGCCCTCAATCAAGGGGAATTCGGCGATCTGATCTGGGAACGGCCCCCAGACCACGGGGCGAAATTGGAGGACTTGCGGCGGGACGCAGGTAGGATCGTGACAGGTATTCTCCGCCCAGCCGACGACCTGGCCGCTGTTGTTCGCGCTGGTCGCGAACCCGTTATTCCCGCCGAGGGTGGGAAGCGCCCTCATCACTCCGTTTTGCCAAACGAACCCCAGATTGATGAAGCCGGTATTGTTAGGCCCGGGATAGAAGAAGGCGCTGCTCCAGGCCTCTCCTAAAGGCTCCGGGGTGGCAGTTTGGGAGATGCCCACAACCAGGCCCCGATTATTTTTCACATTCCAAGTGATGCTGCTGTTGGGCCCGCCAAGGGTGCCAAGGTCGAAGACGGAACTGTTTTTCCACACCGTGGCGTGCCGACTTTGATCTCCCGGCAGGTTGGAAAAACCTGCGATCAAGCCCTTGTTATTGATACTGTTTCCCCGGCTGTTGGTTCCGCCGAGCGAATCGAGGTTGAAGACCTGGAATTGCTGAGCCAGGTCGGGCGTATCTGTCTGAGCGGGAGCGGAAGCTCCAGAGCAGGCTCCGATCAGTAGAGTTAAAAGCGTATAGGTAGTTTGTTTTTGTTTTGTCATATGGGTTGTCCTTTGCTGACAAACCCTAGAACTATCGTAGGAATGGCCACAAGACCCACATCGGGTTATCGCCCCAGTCCAGTTGCGGAGAGGCGCGAAGGGGAGCGGCTAACCCGAGGGCTCGACACGGCCGTGGCGACGCCCTTTTAACTGAGCGCGAGGGAAAGTTTGATTAACCCCTCCCGAATCTGCGCGCGCGACCAGGCCGCAAAGCCAAAGGTGAGTGCGGGTTTTAACTTTGCCTTCATGCAGAAAAACGAAAGCGGAGTAGGCCTGATCCCGAGCGCGCCCGCGGCCGCGGTGATCAGGGACATATCGCTCTGCTGGCGCAGCCAGGCGACGAAGTGCAAGCCCGCCTCCGGCACCTGAAGATCGAACCAATCAGCGAGCGACTTCTGGAATTGCTCGATGAAGAATTTCCGTCGATCAGCATATAGATTCCGCATCCGTCTGACGTGACTGAGGAAATAACCGTCAGCCACAAAGCGCGCCAGGGTGGCCTGATCGATGGCCGACGAGTGTTGATCCATCACCGCCCGGATCTTGATCATCGCGTCCACCAACTGCTCGGGCGCAACGAGGTAGCCGAGGCGCAGAGAAGGATAGAGAATCTTACTCAGCGTACCCGCATAGATCACCCGGCCAGAGTTATCGAGCCCTTGCAAACAAGGGAGCGGAGGACCGTTGAAGCGAAACTCCGAGCTATGGTCGTCCTCGAAAATGAAGGCATCGCGGGTGCGCGCGAAATCGATCAGGGCCGTCCGGCGCGCGAGACTCATGGTCATGCCCAGCGGAAATTGGTGCGAAGGAGTAACGAAGATAATCTTGGGCGGGATTTTGCCCGGGCGCGAGATCACAAGCCCTTCCTCATCGATCGGACGCGGCACCACCGTGGCACCGGCAAAGCCGAAGACCCTCCGCGCTTGGTGGAAGCCGGGATCTTCGATCCATGCGACTTCGCCCCGATTGACCAGGGCCATCGCGCTGATCATGAGCGCCTGCTGCGTCCCCGCGGTGATGATGATCTGGTCGGGGTGACAACGCGCCCCGCGGAAGTCGCAGAGATAGGCCGCGATCGCTTTGCGCAGGTCGGCGTCGCCGCGACTCGAAGCATACTGGAGTAAATGCGCGCCCTTTTTTGCCAGCACTTTTGCCCGGAGTCGCTCCCAGATTTCGATCGGAAATTCATCGAGCGCAGCGAGGGCGGGGACAAAGGAAACGCCGTGCGGCCCGGCGATCCCGAGATCGAATTGCCGGCCGGCTCGCTGATCCGGAATGTTGACGACCCGGTCGGAAAGACGAGCGGGACGTTCTCGTCGCGGCGCGGCCTGCGATTTGGGCGGATTGAGGAAACTCTCCGGCAATGGATCCGCGACGAAGGTCCCGGAGCGCTTACGGGTTTGGAGATAGCCTTCTGCGTGGAGCTTGGAAAACGCGAGCTTCACCGTCAGCCGGGCGATGCCCAAGCTGGCGGCGAGCGCCCGGGTGGAGGGAAGCCGGGCAGAGTTGGGAGCGAAGCTGCCGGAGACCAGTTCATCGCGAATCTGGCGATAGAGTTGCTGGTAGAGCGGCTCGCGCGCATCGCGCTCGAGCCGGATCATTTCGAAGGCGATGATCGAGCGGCTGCGGCGCTTCTGGTTGAGCGAGCTCTTCATCGGCCGTAGACTCTCCAAACTGGGATGGCCCGTCTTCCCCATCTGGGTCTATCTATTCTGGGACAATCCAGGGATAGGAAGAACCGAAACTCAAGTGTAACCCTCATGCAAAGCCCCTGTAGCGACTACCAGGAGACCTATGGTCTCATTTATTTCGCGCGGATGCTCGATAAGATTCGCCTCCGGGCCGCGGGCCGGCTCGCTCCGGATTATTTTGTCGGGGTCGATGATCCCACTTTCTTTGACGCGCGTTGCACCCGCTTTCTCGGGGTCGATTACGACGAATTGGTCGCCCGCACCCTCGCGGGAGGCGCAAACGAAGAAGTGCTCGAGTGGTGCTACGCGCGGCGAGGACGGAAGCCGGGCGCAGAGGAAGTGCTCGTCTGGAATTCCTTCCTCGCGAAACGCGGCTGGCGGGACGAGAGCAGCGCCGAGCTAGAAGAGGCCAAAACCCGTCTCGGCTGGGAGAAACGCGCCGACATTCAGACCTGGGTCGACCTGCACGATGCCGAAGAAGGTAGGAAGCCGGGATGAGCGCAACCGAAGAGGATGAAAAGGCCGTGGCGGCACTCGACACCGAATACCAGGCGGCGGTAAAGGATAACAACGCCGAGAAGATGTCGCGCATCCTCGCCGAGGACTTTGTGCTTGTGACCGGTCTGGGCAAGATCTTTACGAAGGCGGATTTGCTCGAGGAAGCGCGGAGCCGGCGCCTGACCTGCGAACGCCAGGAGATAGCTGCCAAAAGGTCCGGGTCTGGGGCGACACCGCAGTGGTGACAGCTCTTTTGCGAGCCAAGGGCGCCGAAGATGGCAAAGCGTTTGACTACCAGCTTTGGTTTAGCGACACCTATGTGCGGACCGCCGCCGGCTGGCGCTACGTCTTCGCGCAGGCCTCCACCCGCGAGGAAGCGAAGTCTTAGCGGCCGGTCAGAGCGGGCTGCGCGACACCGTGCCCGAAAACCCTGTGCCTAACGAACGCTCGATGAAGGAGCGCTGGATGCGTGCGGCGATCTCGTTAGGCCGGAGCGGGATGGAGCAAAAGCTCGGCGGCCCTTTCGGGGCGGTCGTGGTCTGCGACGGGAAAATCATTGGGCGCGGCCAAAATGAAGTCACCTCCCGGCTCGACCCGACGGCGCACGCCGAGGTCATGGCCATTCGCCACGCCTGCGAATCGTTAGGCCGCTTCGAGCTTCGCGGCTGCGCGCTCTACACCAGCTGCGAACCTTGCCCGATGTGCCTGGCCGCGATTTACTGGGCCCGGCTCGAAAAAGTCTACTACGCCTGCACCCGCCACGATGCCGCCGCGATCGGATTCGACGACGATTTCATCTACGCGCAACTTCCGCTCGAGCCCGCCCAGCGCACCCTGCCGATGGAACAAATTGCGCAGGAAGAGTCGCTCG
>JBDTXE010000181.1:0-4351 GCA_040006335.1 Verrucomicrobiota bacterium
CCGTTAGAATTTTATGTTGGCGCTGACGGCGCCCCCGAGATTGGCGACGCTGTAATCGAAGACGCTTTCATTGGATTGATTCCAGGCGAACGTGCTCACCGCGCTGAGTGAGAGCCAGTCGCGAACGCGATAATTGGCCGTCAGGGCCAGGATCTCGCTCACGTCGGTCCGATCGTTGGCGTAATAATCCTTGAGCAGAACTCGCGCGCTGGCATCGACCGAAAATGAGCGACTCAGCTGCACCTGGTAATCGACGTAGCCGTCAAACTCTTTGCGGCGCGGATCCTGATGATCGGCGGCGACGCTGATGTCGACGACTCCGCCCACGCTAACCTGCATGGCGCGACCAACGCGATAAGGCAGTTCCGCCATGAAGACCAGCTGATGATTCGAGAAGAATTCGTCAAATTCATCACTCGTTAGTCGATTGAAATCGTAGCGCAGGCGCAGGGTCAGGTTATTGAGTTGCGGCAGGTAATAAACCAGGCCGGCGATGGTGTCGAAGCTGGCGAAGTTGAATGAACTATAGCGATTGTAATAGAAAAGCTGCTGCGCGACTCCCAGTTCACCGTATAGGCTCTTCCAGATCTTCGGCTGGTAACTTATCCCCGCCAAGGGCGCAAAAACGCCGTCCGAAACCTCGCCCGTACGCGCGAGCGCGACGTTGGATGTCCAATAATAGGGAGCGGAGAAGCTCACCGTCCAGGCCTTGTAACTATCCTGCCGCTTGAGGATCGCCTGCGTGCCCAGGTCTGCGTCGTTCGAGCTCGGGGCAGCATAACCGAGGGCCGTCTCTTCCGGTGGAGTATCGCTGGGCGCGCCGGGCTGACTGCGAAAAAGTTGCGAACGGTCTTGAGCGTCGCTGGCCGGATTTTGCGCCAGAACAGACACCGCACTGACCGCGCAGGCGAAGACGATGGAGAACAAGAGACTCTTCATTGGGTGAGGGGAGGTTTGAGCGTGGCATTTCACCACAGCGCGTGCCCTGCTCGTCAAGCACATTAAATTTTTCCGCCGGCGCCGTGTCACCGGGAAAGTGCTGTTAACAGACGCTTCGCGCAGTTACTCCCCCGCTACGCCGAAACCGCGGCCTGCTCCGTCGCGGTGGGATCGAGCTCCGCTGCTGGGGGGACGCCCAGCAGTTGAAATTGCCATGGGCTGAGCGATTGCTCGGGCGTTCTTTTTCCCGCTGCCAGGGCGTCGATTGTGGCGCGCGGCGCGATGAAGGAAGGTTCAATCCCCAGCTCTTGCGCGGCGGCATCGCGGCGAACGCGCATTTGCTCCGCCACTTTCTCCATCTCGCGGGTGGGGCGCTGTCCACGCTGACGCTCAATCACCGGCCATTCGCTTTCCGGTAAGTCCAGCGCGCTCTGCCAAGCGCTGCGGAACTCCCGGGCGCGCCGTTGTGAAAAGTGACGAAAGTCCGGCGTCTCCCCATTTACAGCCTGATGAGCGGCGTGCAGCAGCTGTTCATTCCGCAGAATGTGAAACGCGGGCCGATCCGCCTTCTCCGCTTCGCGATCACGCCAGGACCAGAGCGAGCGCAGCACCGCGGCCTCACGTCCGCGCACCAGACCGGAGCCGCGAATCCGCCAGACTTCGGAGAGATCACGTTCGCGGTCGATCGCGGCCGAGGCGACCGCGCGTCCGCAGGATTGCCGGAACCACTCCATCCGGCCGCGCGTCTCCAGGGCTTTCTCCAAGATACCGGCGAGCGGAAGAAGATAACGGGTGTCGTTGCGCGCGTAGGTTTCCATCTGCGACGAGAGCGGCCGCATCGCCCAGTTGGCCTTTTGCGAACCCTTCGTCAGCTGCACTCCACAAAATTTTTGCACTAACGAGGCGTAGCTGAACTCACGCTCGCCCAGCATCCGCGCCGCAATCGCGGAGTCGAAAACACGGCCCGGCTGAAAATTGATTCCGCGGCGCAACAGCCTCAGATCGTAGTCGGCCCCATGCAGCACGATTTCCTTGCGGGTGAAAAGCGAGGCCAGCGCGCTGAGATCGTTTCCCGCCAGCGGGTCGACCAGGTAATCGCCTTCTCCCAGGCTGATCTGAATCAGACAAAGTTTTTCCCGGTAGCAGTGCAGGCTGTCGGCTTCGGTATCGACCGCGATGCGCTCGCTGCGGTCGAGCAGCGGAAGCAGCTCCGCCAGTTCTTCAGGCGACGCAATCACCGCAGGCCCGCCAGGAGAAGTTCCGCGTTGGATTTCGTCGCCTCCAGATTGGAGATCAATGTTTCCATCGCTTCCATCGGCGGCAGCGCCGCCATCGTTTTGCGCAGGAGCTGGACTCGCTCCCACTCTTCGGGGTGATAAAGCAGATCTTCGCGGCGCGTCGCGGTTTGGAGCGGCTGGATTGCAGGATAAAGACGCTTCTCCACCAGGCCGCGGTCGAGATGCAGCTCCATGTTCCCCGTGCCTTTGAACTCCTCGAAAATCACCTGATCCATCCGGCTGCCGGTATCGACCAGCGCAGTCGCGACGATGGTCAAGCTGCCGCCTTCTTCGACGTTGCGCGCCGCGCCGAAAAACTTCTTCGGCTTCATCAGCGCCTTCGCTTCCACCCCGCCCGACATGATGCGGCCACGTCCCGGCTGCAAGTTGTTATAACCGCGCGCCAGGCGGGTAATACTATCCAGCAAAATAACGGCGTCCCTCCCCAGCTCGACCAGACGCTTGGCCCGTTCCAGGACAAGTTCCGCCACCTGGATGTGCCGGTGCGAGTTTTCGTCAAAGGTGGAACTGTAAATCGCGCAATCGACTTCGCGCACCAGATCGGTCACTTCCTCGGGGCGTTCGTCCACCAGCAGGATAATGAGTTCGATCGTCGGATGATTCACGCGAATCGCCTTTGCGATTTCCTTCAGCAAAATCGTTTTCCCCACCCGCGGCGGCGCGACGATGAGGCCACGCTGTCCGCGCCCCAAGGGCGCCAGGAGATCGACCGCACGCGCGCTCAAAGAGTTTGTCGTCGCGTTTTCCAGCATGATGCGCCCTTCCGGGTACAGCGGCGTCAACTTTTCGAAGTCCGTTTTCGGCTCCCACTCCGCCACCGGCATGTCCTCGACCGTGGTGAGTTCCGCCAGCATGAGCGATTTCTCACGCTCCCGCGGTAAGCGCACCTTGCCGGCAAGTTTCTGCCCCGGGCGCAGCTGCCACTGCGCGAGGAAGGCGCGCGGCACGCTCACGTCTTCCGGCACCGGGAGGAAATTCAATTCCGGGCAGCGCAGCAACGCCGGGCCCTCTCCTAACGAATCCAAGAAACCCGACACCTCGATTGTCGCGCCGGCCGTGAGCGCGGCGCGAATCACATCCAGAATCTGGAAATGACGCGAGCGCGCGGGATGCATCGCGACGCCAAACCGCTGCGCCACCGCGCTCAGCTCTTCCGTGGTCAGGCGTTGTAAGGCTTGCATGTCCAAAGTTTCGCCGGAGGCACTCATCGATTTTTCCACTCGGACTTCGCCGGACGAGCCTTCTTGCTGGGTCGGTGCCACTTGGCTGACGTCCTCTGGCGGCTCGCCTCCAGGGGGCGCTGGTGGGGTCAATTCCTCGTGAGCGCCTTCTGCCGCCGGCGCTTTCTTCGCACTCACGGCTTCCTCCATAGTTCTGCCAGGAATCGTGCCTGCTGCGCCAGGACCTCGCGGGGGCCGTTATTCCACACCACGTGGTCGGCCCGTCTCATTTTCTCGCCCAAGGGCAGCTGTGCCCCGATGATCGAGCGCACTTCTTCCTCCGCCATCCCAGTTCGTTTCCTTAGCCGCATGAGCTGGATCTGATCGGAGCAGGCGACGACGGCCACCGCGTCACACAGCGTTTCACCGGCGGTTTCATAGAGAAGTGGAATGTCTGCAAAAAAAAGAGGATGCGTGGGCTGTTTCGCTTCGCTGCTCCAGCGCTGGCGAACGCGCGGGTGAAGAATATTCTCGAGCGCGCGCCGTTTTCCCGGCTCGCCGAAGACAATGGCGCGAAGGGCGCCCCGATTCAACTCCCGAGTTTCGGTAAAGACGGCTTCGCCAAACTCTGCGCGGACTTCGGCTTTTACTTCGCCATCCGTCGCGGTCAATTCTCGCGCCATCGCGTCCGCATCGAAGAACTTTGCCTCCGGCAGCAACTCGCGCAGGTTTTGCGTGAAAGTTGATTTGCCGGTGGAAATCCCACCGGTGATGCCGATGACACGCATAACGCTGCAATGATCTTGCGCAAAAGCCGCCTCCTGGCGAGTGTTTCAATTTTCATGGTTAACGCATGCCTCAATTCCGCGGTTAGCTCCCATCGAATCGATGAAAATTTCACCGCCTCACAAGGAGATGGAGCGAGCACGAGTGTCCCAAATCTTCGTCCTCGAG
>JBDTXE010000182.1:0-4256 GCA_040006335.1 Verrucomicrobiota bacterium
CGCTGGATGTTATCGAGTTGTCGCGCAATCCATCCGGCCCGCTCCTCGATTCGTTTCGTGTTGTCCTTGATCAGACTATCGGCCGGGATGACTAACAAGAGGCCATTGATGGGACAATACGGTCGGTGCTTTCGAAGAAGGCCCAGAAATTCCTTCCACTCGCTCGTCGTACCGGGCACGACTTCCTCGAACAAGAGGCGACCAGCGGTATCCAGAATGACGGCAGAATTTGTGAACCACCAATTCATGTTGATGGTGCCGCCGACCCCTTGAAACTCATCCTGCATGCCGGGAGGAAATCCGACATCGCAACGCCTGATCGCCTCGGATTTACCGGCCGCGGGTTCCCCGATAACTACGTACCAAGGTAGTTTGTAGAGATCTTTGCCGACGGACCTGAACTTATCTACGCCCTCCTGAAAACGCTTCCTGAGAGCTTCCAGGCGCGCGCGGCGCGCAGGATCACTGATCCCATGCGGAGTAGCGAGAGCATTCTGTTCCAAGCCTCCACCAAGAGCCGCCTGTTGACGATCCCGCCGCTGCTTCAGCAGGTAGGCGTAGATGCCCAGCCCGATAATCACGAGGAGCAGGCCAATCGCGACGATGAGCGCTACGATCGGACTGAAGGCCAGCCCTACACCGATGATGGAAAGAGCCGAAAGGATGTAGATGCTATTCCTGAGCCATGTCGGGAAATTGACGAACGAGCTGAACAAGGACAGAAGGTCGTTCATAGAAACAGGCAGTGCCCTGGAGACGCTACCGACCTAAGTCATGCCGCAGGATCTCATGCAGAGACTCAGCAAAACCTATCGAGCCGATTTTGAAGAGATAGAAGTTCACCGCCAGAACAACGAGACAGAGCGCAAGAAAGATCAAAGCGATCGCGCCGATTTTGATCGTGGGTCGCTCGATCAGGTTGCGCGTGTCCAGGTATTGGTAAGCCTCCGGGCAGATTCGCGCAGCGGCGTCTGGTTCCATCGCGCCGGCAATCCGGCGCGCGATGGTTTCCATCTTCTTTCGGAGATACTCCGGCTGATTGGCGTACCATCCGGTGAAGCCGAGTCCCAGGCAGACATAGTAGATGACAAGCCGCTCTGTCGCCTCTCGACTCGAGTCGTTCAGGGTTTCATCGAGGAGGTCAAAGAACTTCTCGTCGCCCGCCAGTTCGTTCTGTTTGTAAGCGAGTCGATTCTGGTGCCACTGCGAGGCACAGGTAAGTTTGCTCTCCGCGATCATCGAATCCACGAAGAAGGAGATGGGCATTTCCAGCTTCTTCGCCTGCAGAGCCAGCAAGGGATCGGCTTGTGCGTTCTTGTTTATGGAATCGAGGAGGGACCGAATCGTTTCCGTCAAAGCGTTGAATTCGATCTTCTCGCCGCCGGCCTTGCGCGCGATGCGGCTCAGCATGCAGATGTACTGAAAAAGCGGCTCGTAGAGATCGAGTAAGGTCACCTTATTTTGAACCATCGCCGGCGCTCGCCGGCACCGTCATGTAGAGATTGGCATCGAAATCAGACGCTCCTTCATCGGGCCAGCGCATGACGGCGGCTTTTTCCGCCTGAATCTGCTCCCAGGAGCGCGCCGAATTACTCCGCAGCAATCTAAAGTAGTGCAGCCCGGCCTTGGCCGGCAACTCCAGAGGAACGAAACGCTCCTCCTTGAGCAGGACACCGCGAATGGCGCGTGACGCCATGCTTTTGGGCATGATCTTGAACTCGTCAGGGTTCTCGACCAGCTGGGCCAGGGCTCGCGGATCTTCTTTCGTTTCGATCCCCAGGAAGTAGTCGTTAGGCACGGTGAAGTGTTTCTCTTCGAAGACGGCGGTGTAGAGTCCCGCTGTTTTCGTGAAAGGAACTTTCATGAACATGGGCGCGACCGCGCCGCGCAGGAGCGAGCGAATTTTTGAGCTCAGCTCACCGAAGACCAGATAAGGGTTATCGTGATTGTAGGCGGGAACATCGAACACGTCGCGGTCCGGGTGCAAGGCGGTTAGTTCTCCGAGCAGCTCGCGCAGTTCGAGATACATGAAAAACGGGGGAACGTTTGGAGCTTCCGAAAGCGACGGGAGACGCGCGCTGAAGCGATTCAGGGTGCGCAATCTTAGCATCTGCTCGAACAGGACCCCGCGCAGATTCTCCAGACTGAAACCGCCGCGTGTGAGTTGCACGACGAGCTCCTTCCGGCTGGCTTCGACCTGGCTGGCCAGATCTCTGACCAACTCCTTGAGGACCGGCGAACCGTTCAAGACCAGGCAGGGTCCGGTGTATTCCGAATCCTGCCGCGGCAAACCTACGTCCTGCCCTGTCGCTCGAACGATGCGCAGGAGTGGAATGACCTCGAGATCGGAAGGATCTTCATTCTCCAGGAGCAAGCGTGCGTTGATCCGCCGCATCAGGATCGGTTTGCGGTTTTCGCCCGTATTTTCATCCGCGCATTCCACTTCATTCAGACGATAGAGAACCTTCACGCGCGAGTCTGCCTCCTGGCCGGGCGCGATCGCGTTCGCGCGGGCGTCGAACCAAAGAGGAACGCCCAGCGAAATGTTCAGTGCTCCACCGCTGGTCGCGAATGCCTGCTTGATATCGATGGAGGGCAGCTCCGCTTCAGCGGGATAATTCACTTCGAGCCCGCTCGGCATGATGGCGCGCAAGCGGTCGAAACGGAGGCGCATGTTTTCAAGCTCATCGGTATTGAGCCGCGCTTCGATGACACCGTAAGGATATGCCCAGGCCAGGCGGCGTTCCGCGGAAAGAGTGTCGACCTGCGACTTCTGATTTCGCTGGAGGTGGTGCTGCTGAAGGAACAATCCTTCATGCCAGTGGATTTGGGCTGCCATTTATTCCTCTAAAGTCCTGGCCGCATCAGCCCCAAGGACGAGCTTCTCCGTGTATTTTTTGATCGCATCGAGAATTTCTCTTTCCATCGCGGCTTCGTTCATTTCGCCAAAAACTGCAGTGTATTTTCGCCAGCATTTTTTCTCAATGCTTTCGAAGACACCCGGCTCCGCTTCTGCGCTCTTCCGAATCGCCTCAGGTGATAACCGCTCCAGGAACTTTTGGGTGTGGATTTCGCCGACCGTTCCCATCGCAGCCATGAGACCCGAGAGAAGCTTGCGCGTCTTGTTGACCAGTTGTTTAACTTGCTCGGTCGAAATTTCCGAATCACCCGTAAGGTATGGTCCGAGAGTCTTGCGGAAATCAGCATGCTTTCCCGTCTCGTGTCGGATAAGCGACTTGGGCGCGATGCTCTTCCAAACCTGCCAGACCAACTGATCGAGGCTCGCGGCGAATTCGATCAAGACATCAAGAAGACGCAGCGCGCGCCCTTCGTCGAGACGCCGTCCTGGCGCCAGTTTCTGAATGCGCTCCAAGAGCTCCGCGCACGCATCCCCTTTGGCACCGTTGCTCGCGGGCAGAAACCCCGCCGCGACAAATTGAGCGACGATCGACTCCTTTTCCGCCGGCGGCATTGCCCGCATCAAGCCCAGTAAATGTTCAACGAGAATGGCTGGATCCTCCGGCACACTCGACTTGGCCGTCTTAGGCTCCGCGGCGCCATTTTCTTTGCTGGACTCAAACAGAGGGAATTCCGTCGCGAGCGCTTCGATGCATTCTTTGCGCTGGCCGAGGGCGACTGTCTTCAGGGCCTCCTCGAGCTCTTCGCGCAGGGTCCGCTCGCGCGTTTCAGGCGGATCGTCGGCGAAGCTGGCTTGCAACAAGCGCAGACGGGCAGCGAGTCCCGCAGCCCACTCCCTCACTTTCACTGAAGTGCCCTTCATGGCCGGAGGCTAAAGCTAAACCGCACGGAACTGCAATGCCGATCTGCCAGCCGCGTCGCAACGCGAAAGCAGCAAAAAGACTTTCTTTCCGATACCCGCAACGAATATGAACGGACATGGCATCTCCTTCCGGAAATGAAACGGCCGAGCAGTTTCAGAAAGGCTATCGCGCCGTTCCGATTTCAGAAGCAGACAAGGAAAGCGCGCTTCGATTATGCGCCGTCGTCCGCGATTCACCCGATCCGGTCGCGGGTATTTTTGTCCTGCTGCGGGACACCGCGGAAGAATCGATTTTTCTCGGTTGCTTGTTGGATAAGGGCGGCCACGTCCATCTTTGGGTCGAGCTGTGGATCCAGAACATCAACAACCTGGAGACGAGTCTTCAGACTCATCGGGAAACCTTTTCGAATCACGCTTTGGACGAGCGCTGGAAAAGACGCGCCGCTTTCTTCGCCCGCCGGGATAGGTCGAGCAA
>JBDTXE010000183.1:0-4165 GCA_040006335.1 Verrucomicrobiota bacterium
CGGACTTCGCGGAGTGCTGGCTGAGCAGCTCCACCTTGAGCCGGTTCGGCCACCAATCCTGGATCGATTTGGCGGCGCTGCCGGCAGAGTGATTAAAGGGACATTTCGCTTCGGTCGCAGGAGTTTCAGTAGTTTGGTCTGACATGGATTATTGTTGGCTGAGTTGAAAGGAAAGCTTCGTTAAGCCGAGGCGCGGCAACTGGGACAGCTGCCCCAGAAAGTGACCTCCGCCTCATCGATCTGATAGTCGGTAGCGTCGGCCGCGGTAAGGCAGGGCGCGTGGCCGACCGCGCAATCGACATCCACCGTCTTGCCGCAACTGCGGCAAATCAAATGGTGGTGGTTATCGCCCACCCGGTTCTCGTAGAGGGTGGGCGATCCGGCCGGCTGAATCCGCCGGACGAGCCCCTTTTTCACTAGAGTTCCGAGCGCGTCATAGACCGCCTGTTGCGAGATAGTGCCGATCCGCGCGCGCACTTCTTCAGCGATCGCATCAACCGTCGCGTGCGGCTGCTCCGAGACTGCCTGCAGGACTGCGAGACGTTGCGCCGTTACCGGAATGCCATTCTGGCGAAGAAGATCAACGGCTTCCGGCATTGGAGGGCGAACATTCCAGGGTTCTGGACTCAGTCAAGAAGTTGCGAGAGTCCGGAAACTAGCCTGAATGTCCCTCCGCTCAGAAATGCCGGCTCAAAGACGAAGCCCTCGAAGACAGCGCGAATCTGTCTGCCCCTGAAGTCGTCGCCGCCGACATGTGTGCGCATACCAAGTCCCCACCGACTGGGTCATACTCGACATGCTTACCAACCACAGTGCCTGCGGCGGGGGTTGCATAATGTCTGGCAAATCAAAAACCCCAACGAAATGGACACCGGTTCGGAGATTACCTGCTGCACGGACGCCTCACTCCCGCGGGATGGGTAGTAGCTGGCATGAGTACGAATTACGGAAGATGCGGCGGCAACGCTACCAACAATCTGAAAACGATGCGAAAGGTATCCCGCCAGCGCACCTAATTTGTCTCGTAGCGCCGCAAATTTCGCTTACGTCAGCGGCGCTGCCAATCCTATCGGGGAAGTTGATAGTTGCTCCAGACGATGAAAGCGGAGCAAGCGAGCAGAGCTAATGACGGCAACATCTTGAACACTGGATTTTTTATCCGCAGATGAGTCACGACCGCAGCGCCCATAAGGATAAGGATGCCGCTGCCCCCGATGATGGCGAAGAGCGGGCGCTCGATCCCGATCAACAAGCACAAGGCGAAGGTCAGTTTTAGAATACCGACCACGTCCCGTAACGATTCCGGCAACCCATAGGTTCGGAACTCCTTCACGATATTCTCGTAGCGAACCACCCAGACGAAGAAAATCGAGGCGGCCACGAGCGCCTGCAGGAAGATGGTTAATTCACGCATCTGCCCAGCGTAGAAAGGCAACGCTGCCTACGGAAGTTTTTAATTCCTGGTTTCACCGCGGAGGGAGAAACCGATCGAACAGGCCCGGCTTACGTAGGCACACTCAAAGTTCGGTGCCGTTCTCCGGCTACGCCCGTGCTTCGCACGTCCACTGTCACACCGCTTCCCGCGGACTCCGTTCTTCGCTCCCAGCGAATTCAGGTCCGGCTCAAAGACGAGGCCCTCGAAGACAGCGCCAATCTGCTTGGATTAGAAATCCAAGTTGCCCGGTTTCCCTAGACACACTCAAAGTCTCGGTGCCTCCCACCGTAAAGCTGGAAGCCGTTAGCACGCGCGACCAGCGCTCGATCCCGAAGTCATCGCCGCCGGCATTGATTCGCGTCTTCCCATTCGCTCACCCTTCGGGCTGTGGTCCATCTCGTTCGATCCCCAGCGACTTGATTGTCGAAGACCTCCAAGCCGCCCTCGCCCAGTTCCCATGATTGCAGACGATTTGAACAAATAATATATCCCCCTCGACGAAAACGGCGGCTTTACTTCATCCCGGTGCAGAGCTGCCCGTGCAGTTCCCGTGTAAGGATTTCAATCCGTTCGCCTAGCTCTTTCACCAGCTGAGTTAGGTTGGTGTTCTGTTGCATTAAATCGAGCAGAGTGCGGGTTTGGGCGGCGGCGAGGAGCTCCCGCTCCTCACTCGCCATCGCCAGCGCCTCGCGATGCTGGGCGTCGGCATCCATGTGCGCTTTGTCCCGGTCCGCCTGGCGGGTTTGCGCCAGGAGAATAAGCGGAGCGGCATAGGCTGCCTGCAGGCTGAAGGCGAGATTCAAGAGGATGAACGGATAGATATCAAAGTGAGTGAGTCCCAGAACGTTCAGAAGGATCCAGATCGCAACGATCAATGTCTGCGTAACCAAAAATATCGGCGTGCCGAAGAAGCGGGCGAATGCTTCCGCCTTGAGCGCAAACCAATCATTTCCAAAGACGGAGTTGAGATGGCGGTGCGGAAGATGAAAGCGGAAATGATGATTGCCACCAGCCGCCGCCGTAGAGGTGAGGCGTGTACTCATGGCCTATCTTAGTGCAACCTATTCCTCCGTCGAGTTCGGCTAATCCGCTAAATTCCGCGACAAGGATGAGGGAGCGTAGCAGCTGATGCCGCGCGTCGAAAATAAGGTAATTGCGATCCCAGCACGCCTCGATTCGCTCGCTTCCAAAGTCGGAAGACGAAAGCCTCGGAGAGAGCGCTGCCAAGGGCAGCGCAACTGAAGGGGAAAACCGGATCCTCTTACTTCATTATTTTGCCTTCATCCTTCGTCGGCGGCCGCCGCGCGGGGAGAGGCTGACCGCAATCGCCACGATTAGATTACCCATCAACACGCCGAAAACTGCCGCCGACCGCGACGTGGGTAGCGTGATCGAGGCAAGTTTACCGTTCGTCGCGGAAGTGGCGTTTTCCTTTCTGCGCTTTCGCGAATTCGTCTTTGCTTAAGATGTTCTCGTCGAGCTTGAAGTCAGTGCGACAGAGATTGCTGAAGAACGCCTCAACATGCTCTTTGTCCTTCATTACTTCATCGCTCAGGTAATTCGCGTCCACATTGATGCAGATTGCGCCGACTATTCCGTACTCTTTCCGGATAATCGGAATGCTGGTGCATTTGAACTTCCGCGAGCCGATGTTCAGTTCGTAATTAAGCTTGTCTTCATTCTGGATCTGGCGCCGCTTCAAATCGATCAGCAGGCTGGTCGTGCCATCACGGAGATGACGGCCCGTGACACTGTTTTCGAGCGCAACCAGCGAGTGGGAAGGATCGGCCAGGTTGTGCAGCAAAATTTCAATGCCGGAATCCGGGAAGGATTTGCCAATTAAGCGGACGATGCGCGCGTAGTTCTCGAGATACTCGGCGGTGTCATCGGCGATCTTCTTGCCGTCGTACTTCTCAAAAAGCGCAGCGTAGACTCTCTGATCGGAGGGATCGAGTCTGGCGCGAACATCATTTTGTTCGCCAATAAAGATGAGCTGTCGTGCCGCAGTGTAATCCGTGTTCTTCAGGAAATAGTGTATCCCAAGCCGGAAGTAGTTGAGCTTGAACTCGGGCACATTGTCGCGATTTACCTCGAATGGATAAAAGTCGTACTGGTCGAGGTTTTTCCCGTATTCATGACGTTCGTGATATTTGCCCCAGAAAAATCCAGCGATCAGGAATACGACCGAAGCGATGATCGACGCCAGAACGTTCACCGTGATATCGCTGCCGAATTTTCTTAACAGAGGCTTTCCGTCAGGCGACCGGTTTTCCATGCCACCAGGTGTAAAGCGACCGACTGGAAGATGCGAGTCCGATGTTGAGCTTGTGGAGCCGCCGTGGCGCCGTGATCGCCAGCATTCGAGCGCTTCCGCCGCCAGCGCCGCATGCCTTTCCCCCGCGCTCGAACACCGAGACGTTTTTCGTCCGCCGCGCTTTTGCCTTGCAGGTCGCCGCGAGGGTTCGCTTAAAAAGATTCCTGCCTGTAACTACATGCGGGCGAAACAGCGCTATCGTGCCAGAGTGAAAAGCGCCGACGCCTCTTCCGCCGCCGGTTCACCGGCGAACCTCAACGCCCGCGTGGCCGCGCATCCCTTTCTCGCCGGCCTGAAGGATGAGCATCTTCGTCAGCTGGCCGGCTACGGCATCGGGATAACTTTCGACCGCGACCAACTCGTCTTTCGCGCTGGCGAAGAAGCGAACCGTTTTTACCTCATCGAGGAGGGCTGCG
>JBDTXE010000184.1:0-4082 GCA_040006335.1 Verrucomicrobiota bacterium
CTGCTCGGCCCATCGGGCTGCGGCAAGACCACCTTGCTGCGCCTGATCGCCGGGTTGATCGCTCCAGACGCCGGTGGACGCATCCTCTTCAACGACGACGACGTGACCGCGCGCCCGATTGAGACCCGCGGCGTGGGCATGGTGTTCCAGCACTACGCACTGTTCCCGCACATGACTGTCGAAGCCAACATCGGCTACGGTCTGCGCATTCGCCGCGTCGGCGAAGACAGGATCCGCCAACGCGTCGGCGAGCTGGTCGACATGGTCCGCTTGCAAGGCCTGGAGCGGCGCAGGCCGGCCGAGCTCTCCGGTGGCCAGCGCCAACGCGTGGCGATCGCACGCGCTCTCGTCAACAACCCCTCGATCATTCTGGCGGACGAACCGACCGGCAACCTCGATTCGCGCACGGGCGAGGAAATCATGGGTTTGCTGGAAACGCTCTATCAAGGCGGCAATACCATTATTCTCGTCACGCACGAGTCCGAGATCGCGCGTCATGCCCGACGCACCGTTCTGCTGCGGGATGGGCTGATCGAAAGCGACGACTACTCCTCCTTAGCCGAAGTGCCGCAAGCCGTCGTTCAAGCGTGAAACGCCTCTGCTACGAAATCAGCGAGAGCTGGAAGATTGCCGCCGCGCAGATGGCGTCCAATCTCACCCGTTCCACCTTGACCGCTCTCGGGGTCATCATTGGTATCGTGGCGGTCACGCTGATGGGCACGGCGATAAACGGGATTCAGAGCGGTTTCGACCGCAGCCTCGCTGTGCTCGGCGACGATATCCTTTATGTCACGCAGTGGCCGTGGGCTCGGGTGAACGACTGGTGGAATTATCGCGATCGCAAAAGAATTAAAAACCAATCCGCGGAGCAACTGAACCGCATGATCGAGGCGACGCCGCGTTCCAATCTCGTTATCGCGGTCCCCCGCTCCAGTTTCTTTCGCAGCGTCAAATACGGCCAGAACGAAGTGAGCAACATCTTCGTCATGGGAACGACGGCGGACTACGTGCTGACCTCGACGGTCGATTGTAAAGAGGGCCGGTTTTTTAACGTGGTCGAGTCCCGCGACGGGGCCAATGTCTGCGTCATCGGTTACGACGTGTCCGAGGCGCTCTTCCCCAACACCGGCGCTCTCGGCAAAGAGGTGCTGATTAACGGACAAAAATTCAAGGTCGTGGGGGTAAACTCACAACAAGGTTCCTTCCTTGGCATCTTCAGTTGGGACTCGATGGTCGTGCTGCCGCTACCCGCCTTTAACAAATATTTCAGTGCCAAGAGCGAGTCGGATATCCTGGTCAAAGTCCGTGATAAAACGCGGTTGGCGGACGCAAAGGATGAGCTGACCGGATTGATGCGGCGGGTGCGGGGCTTGCCCCCGGAAAAGAAAGATGACTTTTCGATCAACGAACAGCAGGCCTTTAAAAGCACGCTTGACCCGGTGAAGAACGCCATCGCCATCGCTGGTTTGTTCATTACCGGCCTTTCGCTTTTCGTCGGCGCCATCGGCATTATGAACATCACCTTCGTCAGCGTGAAAGAGCGGACGAAGGAGATCGGGACGCGCAAGGCCCTCGGGGCGCGGCGACGCACGATCCTGCTGCAGTTTCTGATCGAGGCGACTTCGCTTTGCCTGCTTGGTGGTCTGATCGGGCTTGTTTTCGCCTATCTGGTCTGCCTCGCTCTGAGCAAAGCGTTCCCTTCCTTTCCCATTCATTTCTCGTTAGGATTGGTCCTGATGGGTGTGACCGTCTCGGTCGCGACCGGGCTTCTCTCCGGCCTGGCGCCGGCCTGGAGCGCTTCCCGGCTCGATCCGGTCACCGCCCTGCGCTATGAATGAGCGCCCGCGGCGGCGCTCCCGCATCATGTTTGGCGAGATCGTGACCATGGCGCTCTCCTCGCTGGGGGCGAACAAATTGCGCAGCGGTTTGACCATGATCGGCATTACCATCGGCGTCTTCTCGGTCATCTCGGTCATGACCGCGGTTGGCGCGCTGCAGAATTCCATTGAAGGCGGTTTGAGTTTCCTGGGATCGAATATTTTTCAGTTCGCCAAATATCCCGCGAGCGTGAACGCCGGTGGCCAGATGAAGAAGAAGTTCGAAAATCGCCGCAACATTTCTTATCGGCAGGCGGTCCGTTACGCAGCGCTGATGCAGGGACAGGCGCGCGAAGTTTGCCTGAAGAGCTTCGACTTCAAGGGCCAGGCGATCTACGAGCGACTGAAAACACCACCCAGCCTGACCGTCGTCGGCACGAATAAGAGCTTTCTCACTGCCAACGCCTACACCCTCGCCTACGGTCGTAACATCAGCGATGAAGACGTGGAATTTTCCCGCAACATCCTCGTCGTTGGGAAGCAAATCGAGAAGAGCTTGTTTCCCAACCAAACCCCGATCGGAAAGAATATCCGCCTGAATGGGCACATCTTTTCCATTGTCGGCGTGCTCGAAGAAAAAGGGACGGCGTTCGGCAATAACCAGGACGACATCTGCATTATGCCGATCACACGCTTCTTCGAAAACTACGGCGAAGCCAAACGGACGGTGAACATCGCCACCCAGTCTTTCTCGCAGGATGATTACAACCGCACCTTTGACCGCGCCGTCGGAGCGATGCGGATCGCGCGGGGACTGAGGGCGAACGAGGAAAATGACTTTGAAGTCTACACGAACGATTCGCTCAAGAGCGCCTTTGTCTCGGTCGCAGGCGTGGTCAGCGTCGGCGCTTTTATTATTAGTTTGATCGCTCTAATCGCCGCCGGCATCGGTATTATGAACATCATGTTGGTGAGCGTGACCGAGCGCACCAAAGAGATCGGCATCCGTAAGTCGGTCGGCGCACGCAGTCGCGATATTCTCCAGCAGTTTCTCACGGAAGCGGTCTTCCTCTCTGAAGCCGGTGGGATCCTCGGTATTCTGTTGGGGGTTATCGGCGGCGATCTCCTTGCGCTCTGGCTGAAGGTGGATCTGATTTTTCCCTACGGCTGGGCGATCACGGGTCTGGTGGTATGCTCCGCCATTGGCATTGGCTTCGGATTTTATCCGGCTTATCGCGCTGCCGCCCTCGACCCCATCGAGGCTTTGCGCTACGAGTAAAACTGCAGGCCGCGGCGCCGCGTGCGGAGGACGGGGCATGCAACCTGCCTTTTGATTCCGATTCCGATATCCGCCCTCTTTTTTCGCCCGCCTCGCCGTGTCGCCCACCCCTACATCTGACGAAACGGTCCGCATTCTCCTAATCGAGGAATATAACGCGCTTGCTCTCGCGATCGAACTGGCGTTGCGCAAGTTTTCTCCGCGCTGCGAAATCATGCGGTATGGAAATGTCGCTGAAGCGTGGGAAGGCGCTCAACGCCGTCCGCCGCAGCTCGTCGTTCTAGATCACGATCCACCTTCCACCGGGGCGATCAGCTTTTTTCAGGACCTTCGCGAACTGGCTCCGGATGCTCGCCTTCTGCTGATCGCCAGCACCTCGCGGCGTGGCCAGATCACCGATCTCGGCTGCGTTGGCGCGCTCCGTCTGGTGGAGAAGCCTTTCGATCTGCAGCAACTCGGCGAGGCCGTGCGATCGCAGCTCGAGCCGAACAGTGCGAAACGGTTGCACGACTTCGCCGTGAGCGACTGCATCGCGTTGGCATGTCTCGCCGCGGCCAGCGTCCGCCTGGAAATAAGCTCCCACGGAAAGAGAGCGGGCGAGATCGATCTTGTGCGCGGGCAGATCACCCACGCCGAAACCGAGAGCGAAAAGGGCGAGACGGCATTGGTGGAGCTGCTGCGCTGGTCGAAGCCGCTCTGCCACGAATCGTATTCCCCCTCGGCTGTGGCGCGATCGATCAAAGGCGATTGGATCGAGGTGCTTACTCGCGTTTCCAAGCAGGTCATGCCGGCGGGGGCGAACCCGCCGATGGAGCGCAGCGCGCCTCGAATCCGTCCTTCGGCCGAAAATCAGCCGGAGCTGGCTGCTCTTCCACTTGATCCCGCGCAGTGCCGCGAGCAGCCGATGCCTTCGGAGGAGCAGAGTTATTCATCTGTCAGGTCGGAGAATGGTTCTGCGTGCGTCGCCGCGGTTGCGCCAAGGGAAG
>JBDTXE010000185.1:0-4066 GCA_040006335.1 Verrucomicrobiota bacterium
GGTGGATTGCTCTGGCGCTTCGCCGCTGGCTCGCGCGCGAGTGAAGATAAAACGGCGACATTACCTAACGAACAGCGAAACTCTCTCTCTGCCGTCATCCCGGCCAAGTCGATCGCGGTCCTGCCGTTCGAAAACCTGAGCGAGGAGAAAGCCAATGCCTTTTTCGCTTCCGGCATTCAGGATGAAATCCTGACCGCGTTGGCCAAGATCAGCGGTCTCAAGGTGATCTCCCGCACCTCCACCGCGCGTTACGAACATCGCCCGGAAAATCTTCCCGAGATCGGCCGCGCGCTGGGTGTCGCGCACATCCTCGAGGGCACGGTGCAGAAGGTCGGCGAAAAGGTGCACGTCAACGTCCAGCTCATTCGGGCCGATTCCGACGCACACATCTGGGCGCAAAGTTACGACCGCAGCCTGGCCGACGTCTTTGCCGTGGAAGCAGAAGTAGCCGCCACCGTCGCCGACGAATTGCGGACAACCCTTAGTCCGGGGGAGCACACCAGCGTCGAGAAAAAGCCGACCGAGAATGCGGAGGCTTACACCTGGTATTTGAAAGGGCGCGAGGCGGAGGCGCACCCTGATATTTCCCTCACCTACTTTCACCAGGCGGAGGATTATTACAGCCGCGCCATTGCGCTCGACCCAGGCTTTGCCCTCGCGCGCGCCCATCTCGCGCATATGATCGCGCAGACTTATCACGAGTTTGAACCGACACCGGAGCGCTCGCGTCGCGCCCGGGCGGAAGCAGAAGAGGCGCTGCGCCTCAATCCAAATTTGGGCGAGGCGCATCTGGCGCTAGCCGACTGGTTCTATTGGATCGCTTTTGACTACGATGCGGCGCTGCACGAATTCGAGGTCGCGGGAAAACTCCTGCCGAATAGTGTCGACGTTGCCTTAGGCCAAGCTGCGATCCGCCGAAGGCAGGGGCGATGGCAAGAGTCGATCCAGCATCACGAACGCGCGATCCGGCTCGATCCGCGAAGCGCTGGGATTATCACTGAGCTGATCTACACCAAGTTTTATCTGCGTGACTGGGAAAGCGCGACCGCGCTGGCAAAGCAAGCGCTAAGCATCGATCCGACTTCGCCGACCTGCATCACCTTTCGCAGCTTCGCCGAGTACTGGCGCACCGGCGATGCCGCCCAGGGGGAAGCGATGTTCGACAAAAATCGTAGCGGCCCGGACGTGGATAACACCTTTTTCATGACGAAATTCGAGTATGCCATGATCCGGCGCGACTTCGCACGGGCCGAACACATGCTGGCGTCGAACCCGGAAGAGGTATTTTCGATTCCAAGTCTCGCCTCTGTCCCGCGTAGCTTTCTGGAGGCTTCCATCACCCTGGCTCGCGGCGAAAACGCTGCTGCGATACCGCACTTGGAGAAGGCCGCCGCGTTTTACGAAAAATTAATCGCGGAAGCGCCCGAGGATGCGAACCGTCGCGCTGCCTGCGCCATGATCTACGCTTACCTCGGTCGGAAGGAGGACGCCCTGCGCGAGATCGATCGCGCGCGCGAGCTGCGCTCGGAAAGCAAAGATACCATCATCGGTCGGCAGATCAGCGCCATTCGCGCCCAGATCCTGGCGCGTATCGGCGAAGCAGATCAGTCCATCAGCGAAATCGAACGTCTCCTCACCCTAGCTGGGCCAGTTGATTTCTGGTTTCCCAGTATCACTCAGGTTGACTTAAAGCACCGTTGGATTTGGGATCCGCTGCGGAACGATCCGCGTTTTCAGAAAATCCTGGCCAGCCCCGAGCCAACGACCAGACGAGAATAAGCAGCCAAAAGGCGAATCGTCACTTCTTCATCGAACGAAAGCCGCGCCGGCCACGCGAATTGTGAATTATCAGACCGGCGACTCGGCGGATTCGCGTCAAGATTTCATCCGGCGGAGTTCCCGGCGGGATTGCACGACGAACTACCTCGTTACCTCATTCGAAATAGAGATCACGGTGGTTGGCGCAACCGGGATTGAACTCGCGATGACAGCGCGGGCACTTCGAGTTGCAGGATGAATATTCCGTTGCGCTCAGTTGTCGGCCGCAGCCGCCGCAAAGGATTGCTTTCTGCGCAAAATCTTTCTTCGGCCAAACTTCGGCGGGGTGATCGGCCAGTGCAGTGTGGCACTCATAACAGGAGAACCATTTTCCGCAGCACTTGAACTTGATCGCGATAATATCGTTCTCGCCATGGTAGTGAGCGCAGCGTGTCTCGTTGTCGATCCTGACACCCGAAACCTCCACGCTAAAAATCAGTCGTCGTGATGAGATCATGGTTGCCGTGAAAACCTTTCGCTTGCTGCAAGCCTCCGCACCACCAGATAGTTGCCGCGTGCGATCTATCCTGCTGCCAGATTTAGGGTCTTCCTGGTTCTCTGGCGCCGTAAAACTGCCACCGTGCGGGAAATAGGCGTGGCGTCGTTTACAATCTAAGGGCATGCAGTTGTTGATTGACACAACGGCTCGGACGTTGACCCGCTCGGAAGGTGGAACGGAGTCCTCCGTTGATCTTTACAGCAAGGAAGCTTTTGAAGCCTTGTCGCTGCAATGGGTGCGCGTGGGGTGGAGCCTTCAATACTACCAAACGTTCACGTGGTTCGGTCTTCCTGTGCTTCAGTTGCCGGAAGACGTGCTGCGTCTACAGGAGGTGATCTATGCCGTCCGGCCTTTAGTCATCGTGGAGACAGGAGTGTTTCAGGGTGGGTCACTTTTGTTTCACGCCTCGCTACTAAAGGCGATGGGGCTCGATGACGCGCGGGTAATTGGCATCGATATTCAACTCGCGGCATCTACGCGCGAAAATCTCCGCCAGTATCCGTTGTCGCATTTCATCACAACTATCGAAGGCGACTCCGCGTCTGCCGAAGTGATCGCTCAGGTAACGAAAGCTATCAGAGGGTGCGGTCCGGTGCTGATCATTCTGGATTCGAATCACACCCGCGATCACGTCGCCCGTGAGCTGGAAGCGTACGCGCCGCTGGTGACGCCAGGCTCCTACATCATCGCCACCGACGGAATCATGAAGGACCTCACCGACGTCCCAGCCGGGCAGCTGGGATGGAAGACGGACAACCCCTACACGGCGGCGATGGAGTTTGCGGCGCGGCATCCGGAGTTCGTCCATGAGCAACCGGCTTGGCTGAGCCATGACAGTCCTTTAGTCGAAAATGTGACCTACTGGTTGGGAGCATGGTTTCGACGTCTGGGCGCCGGCAGCAACGAGTAGACGCTCTCTGCATTCCGATTCTGTGCGAAATCTATTTCGCGGTGCTTCTTCCGCTGAGCGCCAGGGAATACAATCTTTGAACGTGTCATATCCCGCTATCCCAATTTCTGGGCGCCGGCTCGCCCGGCACGTTTTCCTCTCTTTCCTGCTCACCTTTATCGCCGCGCGCGCCCTCGTGATTTTTATTATGGCGCGGAGGATTCCGGATTTTTTTCTGCACGCTCGCGGGACGCACGTCCATCATCTGAATTACGGCATCTTCATCCTTTCCCTGGTCGGCGGTTTGCTCGTTTTCATCGTTCAACCCTCAGGAAAAATGCGCAACCTCTGCGCGTGGCTCTACGGCTTTGGGATGGCGCTGACCTTCGATGAGTTCGGGATGTGGTTTCATCTCGGCGGGAGCTACTGGCAGCGTGGCAGCTTTGACGCCGTGATAGTCATTCTCGGTGTCTTTGGCTGTATTGCTTTCCTCCCGCGCTGGGACAGGATGCGGGCGCATCACTGGGCGGGCGCCGCCGGTGTATTGCTCGCAGTCGCGGCCTTCTATTTTCTGCTCATCACTTCCGCGGACAAAATCGGGGCGCGCTTCGGTCCCCGTCTGCAGGATTTGGAAGAGGCCGGGCCGCAATAGCGGTCGCGGTTTGATGCCGCGTGACGAAGCTTCAATCCTTCGCAGCCCCAGCGGTTCAGCCCCGGAATAGAAGGAAGAGAAGCAGGAGAGTCACCACGATCGGTATCGCGCAAACAATCAGAACTGCGTTGTTGCGGGGACCACCTTCCTGGGGCACGAGATCATCCGCGACAATCATGCGCTCGATCTTGCGGAGGTGTCGCAAGAC
>JBDTXE010000186.1:0-4035 GCA_040006335.1 Verrucomicrobiota bacterium
TAGGTGCAACGTCCCATGCTAGAAGCGTCTCGGTGGCCGAGGGGACAAGGGAGATAACTCTCATTAGTGACTACCTGCGGGTTTCCGGCTTTGCAGCAACGGGGTGCAGCGGAAACCTGTTTCGATAGAGATAGAGATCCTTATGCAGATTTCTCGCGAGGACGGAGTTTTGCCCGGCCACCGCAAGTTGCAAAGCGCGCTGAGCCGTTTCAATGGCGTCATTGAAACGATCGCTCTCTGCATAAGCGGCCGCCCGTGTCCGTAGGAATACCGGGTTTTTCCCGCCGGCGAGCCCGTCAGCCGTCTCGGCCATTTCCAGTGCTTTCGCGCCGTTTCGCAGAGACCCATCAGGGCAGGTCGATAATAGCCAGGCAAAATTGTTTAAGGTCGAACCGAAACGCGGCGCGCCTTTCAAGACCGTCTCATATTCGGCGATCGCTTCTTCGAACCTCCCTTTGCGCAGCAGTGCGTCGCCTCGCGTGGCGTGCGTCTCGGCCTCGCGGGTCTCCGCTTCCTTCAGCAGTTCGCGCGCGTTGCGATCAGTTGGGCTTAACTTCCGCGCGCTCTGGAGGAGCGTTCGTGCCTCATCGGCGCGCGCCTGCGAGAGTAAATAACGCGCATAGTAAGTGTAGCTATCAGGAGACAACGGCGCCAGTCGCAGCGCACGCTTGAAATGTTGCTCTGCTCCTTCGCTCTGCCCGGTCGCTTCTTCCGCGATCGCCAGATTGATTAAGAGCACAGAATACGGCGGCGTCAGTTGCTCTGCGCGACGGAGATAGCTGAGCGCCTCGGCAAACCGGCCCATGTTCACCAGGGTGATGCCATAGGTCATCAAGCCGCGTCCGTTGCGCGGACTCTTTAAGACGACGTCGTGCCAGAGCGTTGCCTCGGTTTTCCAAACCTTGTTCCTATGAAAGGTCGCGTAGGCGCACGCACAAAGCAGGAGCAAGACCATGCAGGCCGCTGCGATCTTCGTCCCTCTTCTTTGGCGCTCGAAACGGACCGCCAACAAGGCCGCGGCGCCGGCTATCGCAATCACCAGCCCAATATAGGGAAGGAAAGCCCGGTGATCGTTCATCGCTTCGGCGAGAGGGAAGAGTGATGTCGGGAGAAGCGCGACGAGGAACCAGAGCAGGCCAAAGCCAATCATGCGTGTCTTCTTGAAGACGGCACTCACGACCGCCACCGCGGTCATAAAGACGACGAACGCAACCCCAATCCAAAGACGCGCATCGCCGGTCGTCACGAACGGATTCAAGTCGTAGTCGGCGTTGAGCCCGGTGGGCCAAAAGAACGTCTTAAAGTAGAGAAGCGCCACATATGGCTGCGTGACCAGATAGTTATACGCATTCGCTGCGCCCGCGACCCAACTGCGCGGCGTCATCCACTCAACGAAAAAAAGCACCGCTGCGCAGATCGCGAACGGCGGCGCCACTTCCACCAACCACCGCCGCACGCGGCCTTTGCCTGCTTCCTCCGGGAAGCACAGAATAAACAGTGCGAAGAGCACGGGAAAGAGCGCGGCCGTTGGCTTTGCCAGGATGGCGAGCGCCGCCGGGAGAACATAGAGATAGAATCGACGGAGCCGTGGGCTGGCGAAGTAGAAAGCGAACGACGCAACCACCCCGAGCGCGGAAACCACTTCGGATGAGGCAATGAGATAGTTGATGGTATCAGCGTTAGCCGGATGAAGCGCGTAGCACAGGGTGGCAGCGAGCGCTAGCGAGCGGTTCGACGCCGAGGACGCGTCGCGCTCGAGCAGAAAAAAAATGACTAACGAAAGAAGCAGAGTTAGGAGGAAAAAAAGCGCGAAGACCGAGAGATGAAACCAAAACGGCTTCAGGCCGTGAGCGAGCCGGTAGTCAATCGCGAGGAGCGTCGAGATGAGCGGGCGATACGACTGATTGCTCGGGAGCGCGCTGAAAGTGGTGGCATCCGTAAAGAAGCGCGGGATGTTTCGCAGCTCGCGGATCGAAGTGTTATCGACGATCGTGTGTCCGTCATCCATATGGAAGCCATTGTGAAAATGGTTCTCGTAGGCGGCGAGAAGACCGACAAGGAGGAGCGCGCCGCCCAAACCCACCATGACTTTCGCGCGCATCAGGTTCGCCTTGGCATCGGAGAGAGCGAGCTTACCGCGAAAAAACGAACCGCTGCAAATCGCTCTGCGCCGAAGCCCTTCCACCAAGGAGCAAACTGAGGCTAAGCGAAACAATTATTTGTGATTTGCGCTTCAAGCTTTTTCTAACTTTCTCGCGGACACGCAACAATTGTTGAAAGTCGACGGACAAGAGGATTCTCTTGTCCGCGCCGGTGCGGTCAAGGTCGCTCGGCCGCTCAAGAGAGCAAGGGGATCAACCGGCCGGTCCGGGTGGCGTATTCGCGGTATTGGTTGCCGAAGGTTGCGCGCAGCGCGGTCTCCTCGACGTGAATCCGCCAGAGAAACGCCCCGCTGATCGGGATAAGGATCGCGGCCATCGCGTAGAAGTTGAGCGTGCAGAGGCTGAAGCCGAGGAAGACGAGGAGCGCATCGGTGTAGGATAGGTGGCGGACATAGCGGTAGGGGCCGGTGGTGATAAGTCGATGATCTTGTGCGATCGCGACGTCAACCGTGAAAAAGCGCCCGAGATGGAGGATCGCGACCCAGCGGATGATCAGCCCGATGGCGAAGAACGCGAGACCCGCGAAGTAGAAGAGAAGTGCCATCGGCACGCGGCCGGACGGCGCACCCGCGCGCAGTTCAAAGCCGAGCGAGATGCTCAGTCCTATGACTGTCCAGAGAAGGGGCAGGGACCAGCGATCGCGGCCGGTGGCAGGGGCGGCACGTTTCCGCAAGGCGAGGGTCAATTCAGAGGCGAGCAAAAGTGCGCTGAGGATTTCCAGACTTGGGAGGCGCATGAGTTTATTAAATGAGCTGCGGCATCTCAGCCTTCACCACCGCGGTAGCCGGCAAAGGTCTCGCAGCTAACTAAAAAGTGGTCACACTGCTCCGGCGCGACGCGTGCGGCTTTCAGAGACTCAGCCTCGACTTGGTCCAACCGCGGGCTCCGCTTTCCCAGCAGAGCGCTTCGAGCGAAGGGCGTGGCGCACGAAATTATTTCCAATCTCCCACATCGGACCGGGGAATTTGCGGCACTCCGTGAGGGTGGCGTCGAGCGCCTTGACGAAGAGGTCGACTTCGCGCTCGCCGATGATCAGCGGAGGGAGGATTTTCACCACGTCCATATTGTGGCCGGCCACCTGCGTGAGGACGCGATGTTGCGCGAGCAGCTGGGTCACGACCATCTGGGCGAAGAGGACCTTGTCGACCTTGTGCAGGAGTTTCCAGGCCATCTTTAACTTAAACTCGTTAGGTTCATGAAACTCGATCGCGATCATCAGTCCCTGACCGCGCACTTCCTTGATGAAGGAGTGCTTCGCCCGGAGCGCATCGAGTCGTTCGACCAGGAGCGCGCCCATTCTCGCCGAGTTCTGCACCAGCTTCTCGTCCTCAAGGACCTCGAGCGCGGCGAGGCCGCAGGCCATCGCGAGATTATTCCGGCCGAAGGTGGTGGAGTGGACGACGCAGCGATCCATCCGGCTGAAAGTTTTCTGGTAAATCTCCCGCCGGGCCACGATCGCGCCGCAGGGGACATAGCCACCGCTGAGGCTTTTCGCGAGAGTGATGATATCCGGTTCGAGATTCCAATGTTCGAAGCCGAACATCCTGCCGGTGCGTCCAAGACCGGTCTGAATTTCATCGCTGATCAGGAGCGTCCCGTGCTTCCGGCAAAGCGCCTGGGCCCGGACGAAAAAATCGCCCCGCGGAAAATTCACGCCCTTCCCCTGGACCGGCTCGATCACGAACGCCGCCACGTCCTTCTTCGCGAGCTCGTTCTCGAGGGTCGCGAGATCGTCGAGGGCGATGCGCCCATCGAATCCCTGCATGAGCGGGCCGAATCCTTCGGTAAAACTTTCGCAACCCATGAGCGAGAGCGCTCCGAGGCTGAGCCCATGAAAGGCCCCGCCTAACGAAAGCACGCGGGGCCGTTGCGT
>JBDTXE010000187.1:0-3998 GCA_040006335.1 Verrucomicrobiota bacterium
GAGAGAGGAAGGCTCCGGTGCGATTCCCGTCCTTTCCTCTGGGGCGATTTCGCGTTAGGTCTCGGCGTGGATAATCTCTGGGCGCGGTTTCAGCAGCACTTCCTCCGCTACGAGGATCTCGGTTTCAGCATCGACATCAGCCGGATGAATTTCGGCGACGATTTTTTCGCGTCGATGCAGGGGGCGGCGGAGAAGGCGTTTGGGCAGATGCGCGAGCTGGAAGGCGGTGCGCCGATCAATACGACGGAGAAGCGGATGGTCGGTCATTACTGGCTGCGTGCGCCGCAGCTCGCGCCGACGCCGGAGCTGCGCGCCGACATTGAGGAAACGAACGCGCAGATCAAAGGTTTCGCGGCCGACGTGCACAGCGGCAAGATTGCCGGGTCAGGCGGCAAGTTCCGGCATCTCCTCCTCATCGGGATCGGCGGCTCCGCGCTCGGTCCCCAGTTCGTCTCCGATGCGCTGGCGCAGGCGAGCGACCCGATGACGATTTCGTTTTTCGATAATACCGATCCCGACGGGTTCGATCGGGTCTGGAGTCGGTTACAGCACCGCGAATCGTCCGGCCGGCCGGCGGACGAACGCCCGCTACTCACCCCTTCTCCCGGTCGCGAACATCACCTCGATGAAACGCTGGTGATCGTGATTTCCAAATCGGGCGGGACGAAGGAGACGCGCAACGGCATGCTCGAGGCGGAGCATCACTTCCGCGCGGCGGGCCTCGATTTCGCCAAGCACGCCGTTGCGGTGACGGGGAAAGGAAGCGAGCTCGATCAGCACGCGGAGAAGAGCGGCTGGCTGGCGCGTTTCCCGATGCACGACTGGGTCGGAGGTCGGACCTCGGTCATGAGCGCGGTCGGGCTGGTGCCGATGGCACTCCTCGGTTTCGATATTGATCAGTTCCTCGCCGGCGCAGCGGCGATGGACGAGCGCACCCGCGTCGCGGAGGTGCCGAATAATGGGGCCATCTTGTTGGCGCTGATGTGGTATTACGCGGGCGATGGGCGCGGGGCGAAGGACATGGTCATTCTGCCCTACAAAGACCGGCTGGCCCTCTTCAGCAAATATCTGCAGCAGCTGGTGATGGAATCACTGGGCAAAGCGAAGGATCGCGCGGGCAAGGTGGTGCACCAGGGGATCGCGGTTTACGGCAACAAAGGCTCGACCGATCAGCACGCCTACGTGCAGCAGTTGCGCGACGGTGTGCTGAATTTTTTCGCGACGTTGATCGAGGTGCAGAAAGACCGCGCGGGCGCGGATCTGCGAGTGGAAGACGATTTTACCAGCGGCGATTATCTGCACGGATTTCTGCGCGGCACGCGCACGGCCCTGCATGAGAACGGCCGCGAATCGATCACGATCTCGATCGCGGAGCTAAACGCTTTTTCGCTCGGGGCGTTAATCGCCCTCTTCGAACGCGCAGTCGGATTCTACGGTTCGCTCGTGAACGTGAACGCCTACGATCAGCCGGGCGTGGAATCGGGCAAGAAGGCCGCGACCGAAGTCCTCACCCTTCAGCAAAATCTACGGACCAAGTTAACGCGCGATCCGCAAACGGCGGACGATCTGGCCGGCGACCTGGGAGGCGATGCCGAAGCGATCTATCACCTGTTGGTGCACCTGAGCGCGAACGATCCGCGCGTGCAGATCAAGCGCGGTGGAAGCGTGAAGGCGGATTCGTTTTTTGTGAAATGAGTTCGGGCGAGACGAAGGAGAAGGAGCGCGATCCGACGATCGCGTGGTCGAATTTTGTGAAGTTCGTGCGGCAGCTCAGTCACGATCTGCGCAATCAGCTCAACGCCGCGGAACTGCAGGCCGCGCTCCTGAACGAGATTTCGACTGACCCGGAACTGAAGGACGAAGTGAAGAGATTGCGCACACTTATTTCCCAGCTGGGTTCCACCTTGCAGCATCTTTCCTCGAGTGTAGCCGCACCCCGTCCGACGACGATCGATTATCCGGCAGCCGAGCTGGTGGAAGATCTGCGGAAGAAGATCACGCAGTCGCTCCCGGAAAAAGCGGAGCAGATTCGCTGGGGCGGAAAGCCCGAGGGCGTCAGCGTGAAGATCGACCCGAACCTGATCGAAGTAGCGTTGGTGGAACTGCTCAACAATGCCTTCCAGCACGGCCGCGCACTGGGGAAAATCGAGGTGATCTCAGAAGCAAGCAACGGCGAATTTGCCCTCAGTGTGATCGAACCGAAAGCGGAACCGGTGGACACGACGGCGGGTGCATTCCAGACCCTGGGGAGCGCTTCCCATGGCCACTATGCCCTCGGCCGGCACCGCGCCCAGTCGATTCTGGAAGCGCACGCCGGCCGCCTGGAGACGGCCTGGGATCCCGCAAGCAAAAGCTTCCGCAACCGGCTGGTGCTTCCGTGCTCGTCGCTGGCGGACTGATCTGATACAATCGTCGGCTGGATCATTCGATGAATTCTGACGGGCAGCGCATTCTGGTGGTGGACGATGAGCGTCCGATTTTAATGACGCTGGAGGCGCTCCTGACCCGGCGGGGATATCAGCCGGAGACGGCTGCCACCTCTACCCAGGCGATGCGGCTGCTCAAAGCCAACCCGCCGCCCTTGGTCCTGCTCGATCTGCAACTCCCGGATGCCGACGGCTTGCAGACGCTGGAGCAGATCAAGAAAGAATATCCCGACACCCAAGTGATCATCCTTACCGCCCACGATTCGTTAAGTAACGCGATCGAGTCGATCAAACGCGGGGCGTTCCATTTCATCAGCAAACCCTACGCGCCGGAAGAACTGCTCAATCTGGTGCATGAGGCGCTGGAGAAACAGCAGCTCCTGCAGGAAACGCAGGCGCTGAGGGAAAGAACGGAAGTGCTGGAGAAACGCCTGGAAGCGGCGGAGACGCGCGCCTCGCCCGCGCTCCAAAGCAAGGTCATGCAGGAGATGGACGCGCTCATCACCGCGATGGCTCCCTCCGATGCGAATGTGCTCATCACCGGCGAGAGCGGCGTCGGCAAGGAAGTGGTCGCGAATATTATCCACGGACGGAGCCGGCGCGCCGACAAAGCATTGATCAAACTCAACTGCGCCGCCTTTCCGCAAACGATGATCGAGTCGGAACTGTTCGGCTACGTCCGAGGCGCGTTCACCGGCGCGATGAACGAATTTCCGGGCATGATTGCCGCAGCCGATGGCGGAACGCTTTTCCTCGACGAAATCTCGGAAATGCCGGCTGATTTGCAGACACGCTTTCTCCGCGTCCTTCAGGAACGCGAATACCGCTCCCTTGGCAGCACCCGCACGCTCAAGGCCGACTTCCGGGTCATCGCCGCCACCAATCGCCCGATCGGCCAGGCGCTGGCGGAAAATCGCCTGCGTTCGGACCTGTATTACCGCCTGAACACTTTCCAGATCGAAGTGCCACCGTTGCGCGAGCGCAAGGAGGATATTCCCCCGCTGGTGGGACTTTTTCTGAAGCGCTTTGCATCGCAACTGGGCCGGCCGGCACCGACGATCGCGCCGGAAGCTTTCGAGAAAATGCTGGCCTACGCCTGGCCCGGGAATGTGCGCGAATTGCAAAATGCGATGGAGTACGCGGTCGTGCTGGCGCGGCAGGGAGTAATCTCGGTCAAGGAATTGCCGGCGGAGATTCAATTGCCACCGGTGCTGCAGGCCAGCAACACCGGTAACGGCAGTGGCAGGGGCGGAAGCGTGCCCAGCCTGGACGACGTGGAGCGGCAAACGATTCTGCAGGCACTCGCCCAGACGCATGGGAACAAGAAAAAGGCCGCCGAGTTGTTAGGCATCCAGCGGCCGACGCTTTACAACAAGATGAAGCGTTACGCGATCGAGCTCTAGGGGACTAGACGAGCGACGAAACGAGACATCAGTGCACGATCTCCCGCGTTTTAACGCGCTGAGGCTATCATCCCGAGTCGCGCAGACGGCGAGGGACCTCACAAGCAAAGTGCGAGACTCGACCAGAGAGGTCCCTCGGTCCGAGCCGTACTGGCGTTGTCGTGGTTCG
>JBDTXE010000188.1:0-3995 GCA_040006335.1 Verrucomicrobiota bacterium
GCGACACCCGTCGCCCCGTTTTTGCCGCTGACGGTGGCGGTGGTATTCCCGGAGGGACGGAGGGCGATGATGGCGGGCTCCGGCGCGCTGGGTGGCGCTTTCCCGGTCGCCTGAATCTGGGAGGCCTGCGCGCTTTGCTGCCAGTTATCGTTAGTGGCGATGGTCGTGCCGTTGGCATCGGTCAGGGTGAGGACCGGATCGGCCAAGACGCCCGGCACGCCAAACCGTGTCAACGTCGGACCCAGGGCGCGGACCAGGACTTTGGTGTTCGCGCCGCCGATGAAGCCGGCGATCATGACGTTGTTGCCCGTGCCGACCAGCCCGCGTGAGCTGATGTTGCTTAACTGGGAGGTTGCTCCCGGACTCAGATCGTAGGCTTCGACGAGAGCGACGCCGGTCGTATTATTTTTGCCGCGCAGAATGGCGGTGTAGTTGCCGGGGGGGAGATTGGCGAGGATCGCGGCCTCACTGGCGCGTGGGGGCGCTTTCCCGGTAGCCTGGATGGCCGCGGACTGCGTCTGCGTCCAGTTATCGTTAGTGGTGACGACACTATCGTGCCCCTGAGCGTCGGTGTGATGCAGTTCCAGGGTCGGATCGGCCAGCGCCCCCGTCACACCGAAGCTGCCGAGGGTCGGCCCAAGCGCGCGCAATAACAGCTGCTTGTTGCCGGTGCCACTGACAATGAAGCCGCCGATGAGACCGTTGTTCCCCGTCCCAACCTGCACCCGGGTGGAAATGTTATTAAGATGCCCAGGAGCCACGGGGACGGAGCGCCAAGTGGGGGTGGAGGCGGGTGGGCGTGGAGTTGGTGCGGATTGCTGCCGTCGATGCCGATGAGATACAAGCCGTCCGTATTGGGCTGGACGGCCTGGAGGGGAAAACCGCTGCTCGTGGCCTGCTTTCCAAGATCAAAAACCAGCTGGGTGCCATCCGGCGACCAATCAACGGTGCTAACATAAAGACCTTTCTGAAATTGAATGACCTGTCGATCCTGCCGGGTGGCAAGAGTGAGGATGTGGAGCGATTGAACACCAAGATCGGGCCCCGCGCCGGTCGCCTGTTGATAGGAACGGACGTAGGCGAGCTGACTGCCATTGGGCGAAAACTTGGGCGCATAGTCGTGCTCTGCCCAGGTGACGATCTGTGCGCCAATGACGAGATCGGCGTGCGGCACCGTCAGTTGCTGGCTGGCCGCGTTCGCCGGGTTGATGAGGTAAATAGCGGTGGCTTCGCCCGGCCCGTAGGTGGAAGTGGTGCCGCTTTGCAAGGGCGCATCCCATTTGAACGGCGCCGCGATGAGATTCTGCGTCGGCGACCAATCCACGCCTTCCCCGTCATGATGCACTTCATCCCGGAAAATACCGACGTGGAGCGTCGCCGTCGGCCCCGGATCGCCGTTGGTGGGAAAGAGCTGGAGAAGGGGAGTGGTGGTCGGGCTGGCGTTGCCCGCTCCTCCTCCGGAACGCACGTAGGAGTTGACCGCTAGCTGCGCATGGTTGGGCGAAAACGCCTTATAGAGAGCGTAGGTAAAGGTGTAGGCGTTATTTGCTCCGGGAGTATCCTGAAAATTGGTCACATTCTGGAAAGCACCGGTCGCCAGATTCAAAATGTAAGCGTTGAACGTCAGCATTGACGGACGAGCGGGATCGCTTGCGGTGACGGCGAAGGTGCTGCCATCATGCGACCAGGTAGGAGTGAAAATCTTCGGCAACCGGGCGGCAATGGCGGTATCGCCGGTTCCATCGGGGTTGATGCGATGCAAAGTCTCGCCACCACTGGTGTCGGGCTGCCCGTAGAAAACCTGGGCGTTCACGTGGCTAACGGCGGCGGCGGCGGCCAACAGACCGCTGCATAAAACGGCGCGAGCATTTAAAGACGAGCGATTAGACATAAGGTTCCTCACTTCATTACGCGTCAGCGGCCGAGAAAAAGGGACACGAAGGTATCAGATTCCCATTCCCGCTCAGACGTGATGAAGCGCAGGAGCCGCGTTATCGAAAAGAATGCGCGAGCATTGAGCCCTGCGTTCCCTCGTGTACTATCGGTCAGGTGGCTCGCTCAGCTCGAAATAGCGCGTGGAATGAAGTGTTCGCCCTCATTCTACTCGGAGTGGGGACGCTCCTTTTTCTGGCGTTGATCTCCTACAATCCGCGCGATCTGCCCTCGTGGTGGGTGCTGAGTTATATTTCGCCGCCGAATCGACCGGCGCAGAATTTCATCGGTCCTTTCGGGGCGATTCTGGCCAGCGTCTTCTATTGGTTAATCGGCGCGGCCGCCTACCTCTTCGCGGCCGTGCTGCTCGGATTCGGTGCCGCCAAACTTTTCTACGGACGCCTGCGAGTTTTGGCGCGTGTCCTGTGGATCGTCCTTTTCGTTCTTTCCGCGGCGTGCCTCCTGCAATTGCAGACCCGTCATCTCCAAGGCTGGAAGACCGCCTTCAACATTCAGGGCCCGGGTGGTGCGCTTGGTTATCTTTTTGGTAAGAAAATGCTGCTGCCCGCCACCGGCGACGTCGGTTCGATGATGCTGCTCGCGGGCGCCTACGTGACTTCGCTCATCCTCATGACCGGCTTGCGCCCTATTCATCTCGTGCGCGAGACCGTCTCCGGCACCCGTCGCGCCTCCGGGCGCTGGCAGGATTGGCGTTTGCAGCGGGAGATGCGGAACACGGACATCAAAGGCCAGCTTGAGATCAGCCAGCGCGAGATCGACAAGCAGCGCCGGTCCATTGAGAAGCAGCTGAAAAAGAAAGCGGGAACTCTGCCGGAGAGCGAGGCCTCCCCGCCAGAGGAGTTGTTGAACCGCCCGAAGCCGAAAGTGGTCGACACTACTGCTTTGCCGGAGGAGACGAATACCCTTGGGCGCAAGCCATCCCTGGCGGAATTGCGCAGCGCTAGGAAGCCGCGCTCCGCCGGTTCCGCAACCCTCGCGACCGATTTCGACGCTGAACATTACGAGCTCCCGAGCATCGATCTGCTCGATCAATATGATCCGGAAGGCCGCGGCGGTGCCGACCCGGCTGAGCTGGAACGCGTGCAGCTCACGGTGATCGAGACCCTCGCCCACTTCGGCATCGCGGTGGCGGCGGGCGATATTACCAAGGGCCCCACCATCACCCGCTACGAGGTTTACCCCGCCAAGGGCGTTCGCGTGGATCGCATTGTCTCGCTCGAGCGCGACCTTGCCCGGGCCACCCGCGCCGAACGCATTAACATTCTCGCGCCGATTCCCGGCAAGGACACCGTCGGCATCGAAATCGCCAACACGCGTAAGATCAAAGTCACCCTGCGCGAGCTGATGCAATCGGCCGATTGGGAAGAAGCGAAGGTGCGATGCAAGCTCCCGCTCGCGCTCGGCAAAGATGTTTACGGCAAAGCCATCATTGCCGACCTCGCCCAGATGCCACACCTGCTCGTGGCTGGCACCACCGGGAGCGGCAAGAGCGTCTGCATCAACGCACTCGTCGCCAGCATGATTTTCCGTTTCACCCCGGAGGAGCTGCGTTTCGTGATGATCGATCCCAAGGTGGTCGAGATGCAGGTTTATAACGCCCTGCCGCACCTTGTCATCCCGGTCGTGACCGATCCGAAAAAGGTCCTGCTGGCGCTGCGCTGGATTATCGATGAAATGGAACGGCGCTACAAAATCTTCGCCGCCGTCGGCGCGCGCAATATCACCGGCTTCAACGCCCGGCCGCCCAAGAAGACGAAGAAGGAATTGGAGGAAAGTGGCGAAATCTCGAAGCTAACGGAGGATGGAAAGAGGCAAGTTGAAAACTTGCCCCACATCCAGGTACCGCGGGACGACGCTCTCATCATTCCCGACCGGATGCCTTACATCGTTGTCATCATCGACGAATTGGCGGACCTGATGCAGACGGCGCCGGCGGACGTGGAAAGCGCGATCGCGCGCATCACCCAGATGGCGCGGGCGGCCGGGATTCATCTGGTGGTAGCGACGCAAACCCCGCGGGCCGATGTCGTCACCGGCGTGAT
>JBDTXE010000189.1:0-3936 GCA_040006335.1 Verrucomicrobiota bacterium
TAGGCACGAGGAGGAGGACTTCCTCGGTGGTGCGCATGATCAGGGGGATCATCATAAAACCGAGAGCGAGTCCGCCGGCGTAGGCGGAGAAACTTTTAAATTGCAGGACGACGAGTCCGTAAACCACCACGCCCCAGGTGATCGAGGGAACGCCGTTCAAAATATCGGCGACGAAACGAAGCCACCAATTGCTCGCGGCGGTACCATATTCGGCCAGATAAACGCCACCGAGGACGCCGATGGGGATTCCGATGAGCGAGGCGATCCCGAGGAGTTCGCCGGTGCCGACAATCGCGTTGGCCATGCCGCCGCCGAGTTCACCGACCGGTTTCGGGAGTTGGGTGAAGAAGTTCAGATTGACCGAGCCCGCGCCTTTTTGCAGGAGGTAAAAGAAGACGAGGGCGAGCGGCGCGATCACGAGGAGGGCCGCGAACATGGAGAGACCCGAGGCGAGCGCGCTTTTGATTTTGCGCCAGGAATGTTGATCGTGACGTGCGGCCATTATCGTTAGGCGCCGCGGCTCGCGGTGGAGTTTTTCAAGGTTCGGAGGAGGAGCTGGCCGGCGAGGTTGGCGAGAATGGTGATCCCGAAAAGGACGAGGCCGATTTCGAAGAGCGCCTGCAGATAGAGATCGCTGGTCGCTTCCGTGAACTCATTCGCGATCACGCTCGCGAGGGTGTAGCCGGGCGCGAAGAGGGAGGCCGCGATCTGGGGAGTGTTCCCGATCACCATCGTCACCGCCATGGTCTCGCCGAGGGCGCGACCGAGCCCTAGGATGACCGCGCCGAAGATGCCCCGCTTCGCGTAACTGAGCACCGCGATTCGGGTCACTTCCCAGCGGGTGGCGCCGAGCGCGTAGGCCGCTTCGCGTTGCAGATCGGGCACGCTCCGCAGGATTTCGCGCGAGACCGAAGTGATGATCGGCAGGATCATGATCGCGATGATGATCCCACCCGCGAGCATGCAGACTCCGTAGATCGGCCCGGTAAAAAGACCGGTCCAGGCGAAGTAATGTTTCAGCCACGGGAAGGGATAATCGCGCAGCCACGGGATCATCACGAAAATCCCCCAGAGCCCAAGGATCACGCTCGGAATGGCCGCAAGCATTTCGATTAACGAAGTCAGCGGCTGGCGAATCCAGAGCGGCGCCAGTTCCGTCAGATAAACCGCCGTGGCGATGCTCAAGGGCACGGCGATGACGAGCGCGATGATCGAGGAAACGATCGTTCCGTAGATGAAAGGGAGCGCTCCAAACTGTTCCGCCACCGGATCCCAAGTCGAGGTGGCGAGGAAGTGGAATCCGAATTTTTTGATCGAAAAATACGAGCCCCGTCCTAGCTGCCAGCCGACGAGGAGCACCAGGACGACGACCATCAAGGCCATCGCGAGGGTAAGCCATTCAAACGCCTTGTCGGCGAAGCGGGAGGGCGGCGCCATCACCTCCTCCCGCGTCTGCTGCGGCTCTGTGGCCAAAGGCATCGGGGCGACGACAGGCATATGCGGTAAGTGCTACTCCTCAGGACGAACGAAGGCCGCGCCTGCGAACCAGCGCGGCATCATCGCCAGCGCGATTTAAAATCTGATCTCGTTGATCCGCTGCAAGACCCGCTCTTGCAGTGCCGCGGGCAGAGGCGCGTAGTCGAGGTCTTTGGCCATTTTCTCGCCATCCTTTTCCGCCCATTTCAGAAACTCGACCAGCTTCTTGCCTTTGGTTGCGTCTTTCTGCTGCTCGTAAACGAGAAACCAGGTGGCGCCGGCGATCGGATATGAATCCTTGCCCGGCGCGTTCGTCATCGAGAAACGGAAGTCATCTGGGATCTGCGCCGTGGCGAGCGCAGCCGTGACAGAATCGAGCGAGGCTGTCGCGAAGTTGCCGTCCGCGTTTTTCAAATCGGCATACTTCATTTTGTTTTGGATGGCGTAGATCAACTCGACGTAGCCAATCGAATTCGGCGTCTGTTTGACCTGGCCGGAAACGCCTTCGTTGCCTTTGCCGCCAAGGCCCGCGGGCCAATTCACAGAAGTGTTATTGCCGACTTTGGATTTCCAATCCGGGCTCACCTTGCTCAGGTAATCGGTGAAAATGAAAGTCGTTCCGCTGCCGTCCGAGCGATGGACGACGACGATGTCCGCGTCCGGGAGACTGACCCCGGCGTTGAGCGCGACGATTTTCGGATCGTTCCACTTCTTGATCGTGCCGAGATAGATGCCGGAAATCGTTTCGCCATCGAGTTTCAGCGCGGGATTCCCTTCGAGGTTGTAGGTGATGACGACGGCACCGGCGACCGTGGGGATGTGGAGCAGCTTGCCCGGCGCTTTAGCCAGGTTGTCGTCGCTCATCGGGCCGTCGGAGGCGCCGAAATCGACGGTCTGCGCGAGGATTTGCTTCTGTCCGCCACCCGAGCCGATCGATTGATAATTGAAGCGAACCGAGGGATCGACCTTGGCGTAGGCGTCGAACCATTTCGAGTAGATCGGGTAAGGAAAAGTGGCGCCCGCGCCGTTGATCGTCTGCTGCGCGGAAGCCGTCGCGGCCACGCCAGAAAGAAGCAGGCAAGCGAGGAGTTTGCGGCTGTGCGGATGGAATTTCATGTACCGACACCGTGCCGCAGTCTGCTCTGCCCGGTCAAAAACTATACTGTTACAATCCTATGACGTGGACTCGTCAGGGAAAATCTGCGCGGAGCCGGGCCGGCGGCCTTATCCCGGGTCCGGCACTTTCTGAGTGCGTGCAGCGGGGGACGGCTTTGTAGCCGTCTGCCGGGTTAAAAACCCGGCCTCCTTTGAAGTGGAGCGGCGATCCGCGTCAGGCGGACCATCCCGTCGCTGGGGCAAAATGCCGGACGCGCTCTAGTCCCGGCGGAGCGCGCTGGCGTCGCGGCTAAAGGTGGCATCGCCTTTCCCTTCCACTTCCGCGAGGTAGCGCCGAGTCGCGGCCGGGAGGGCATGCCAGACGCGCCGGGCGATGAGCGCACCGGCCAGCGCGAAAGGCATCAGGAAAACCGGCCACCATCGCCAGCTGTAATGGGTCACCAGATAACCGACCCCGAGCGACTGCACCCCGCTCCCGAGATAGACGAATCCGTCGACAATCCCGGCACAAGTCGCGGTCGCTTTGCGCCCTCCAAAATCTGCCGCCGCGGTGCCGGACATGAGGGAGTGCACGCCCGTCACCGCCGCGACGATGAAGAGCGCGGCCACCCCGACCACGAACGGATGCGAGAAAAGATTCAGCGCCATCACCGCCGCGAGGAAGAGCATGAGGGCAGAAAAAATGGCCGTGGGAGGCCCGCGCCGGGATTGGAAAAGCTTATCCGAGATAAGCCCCCCGGCGAACCCACCGGCGATCCCGAACATACACAGAAGCAAACCCCAATTGGCCACGATGCCCTCCGCGCCGACTTGTTTTACCTCGTGCCCGAAGATGGTGTACCACTGCATGATGCCGTTGCGGAGCACGCCGGCGGTGAGCTCGATACCAGCGAACATGAGCATGAGCGGGTTCAGGAAAACCTTCTTGAAGAGGTCGAGCGTGGAGTAAGTCTCGTGCATGCGGCCGGCGGAGCCGTCGTCCGTTTCGAGATACGGGAAGCCCGCTTCTTCCGGCGTATCTTTGACCAGGAAAACGTCCAGCAACGCCCACCCCAGAAGGATGGCCGCGGGCACGTAGAACACCGCCCAGGTCGCCCCGATGGTCGCGCCTTCCGGGACAAAAATTCGCCGGAGCAGCGCTTGCGCCCAAGACCCGGTTGGGGGCGATGCGGCCTGGGTGGCGTTCACAATTGCCTGACCCCAATCAAACGCGAAATAAACCCCGAACGAAATCAGGGTGCCGAAAATGGCGCCGAACGTGCCCCGTTCGCGCACGTGAAACCAGTTGGCTTTGACCTTGATGATCGAGACCGCGCCGTAGCTCTGGAAGTACATGTTCACGGC
>JBDTXE010000190.1:0-3894 GCA_040006335.1 Verrucomicrobiota bacterium
GCATCTTTAGCGAAGCCGGCGCGCTGGAACGCACGATCGCCTTCAACGAACGCGCGTAGGCCGCCCGGTTGCCTGGCGGTTCCGCTTCGAGGACGCTCCAGACTTTCCTTGCATCAGGCGAACAAAGACTGATCTACTCACTCCGATGTTAGCAAAGGTTGTTAGCGCGTTTCTTGGCCTCCTCTTTGCCGCCAACCTCTCCGCGGCGGAGTTGACGGTGCACGCGGCGGCCAGTCTCACGGATGCCCTGAAAGAAATCGGCGCCGTCTACGAAAAGGAAAGCGGGGATACCGTCCTGTTCAACTTTGGCGCCTCCAACGCGCTGGTTCGACAGATCGAAGAGGGCGCCCCGGGAGATGTCTTTCTCTCCGCGGATGAGGCGAAGATGGACGAGTTGGAGAAGAAAGGGCTCCTGCTTCCCGGGACGAGGCAGAACCTGCTCTCGAACCAACTTGTCGTAATCGTTCCATCCGGGGCGAAGCTTGCGCCCCGCTCACCGGAAGACTTGCGCCAAGCGGAATACAAACGGATCGCCCTGGCCGAGCCGGCCACCGTGCCGGCGGGAATTTATGCGCGCGAATACTTGACCAAAAAAGGAGTATGGGACGCGGTCAAAGCGAAGGTGGTGCCACTGGAAAGCGTGCGCGCGGCGCTGGCGGCGGTGGAGTCCGGCAATGTAGAGGCGGGCATTGTCTATAAGACGGACGCGGCGATTTCAAATAAGGTGAGCGTGGCGCTCGAAATCAGCAGAGAAGATGGGCCTGCCATCACCTACCCGCTCGCGGTCTTGAAATCAGCGAAGGATCCGCAGAAGGCGAAGGCGTTTGCGGAGTATCTGTTCGCCCCGGCGGCGGAAGGGTTTTTTCGTAAGTTCGGGTTCATCCTGGCGCGATAGGCGGTGGCGCTCATGACGAGCGAAACGTGGCAGGTGGTGGTGTTCACCTTGGTAACCTCGGCGCTGAGTTCGCTTCTTATCCTCGTCCCGGGTACAGCGTGCGGCTGGCTGCTGGCGCGCAAAGATTGGCCCGGCCGCAGCGTGATCGAAACCCTCCTCATGCTCCCACTGTTTGTTCCGCCCGTGGCGACGGGGCTTCTTCTTCTGGTGCTCTTCGGGCAACACGGTTTCCTGGGCGCAATCTTCTCCCGAGGACTCGGGCTTGACGTCGTCTTTACCTGGCGCGCCGTGGTTCTCGCCGGCGCGGTGATGTCTTTCCCACTTCTTTTCCGCAACGCTCTCACCGCCTTCGAGGAAGTGAATGGGCGGCTCGAAGACATCGCCCGCACCCTCGGCGCGAGCGAGTGGCGCGTCTTCCGCACCATCAGTCTCCCCCTGGCTCGGCGCGGCATCATCGGAGGAGCGGTCCTCGCCTTTGCCCGCGCCATGGGGGAGTTTGGCGCCACCGCGATCGTGGCCGGAATGATCCCGCGCAAAACGATGACGATCTCACTCGCGATTTACCAAAACATTCAGCTCGGCCACGATGCCGCCGCTTTTCCGCTCCTCGCCGTCTCCATCGCCATTGTCTTCGTCGCCGTTCTCTGCGGCGGAACCATCATGAGGCGGCGACGCTCCCGATGAGTCTGCAACTGCGGGGAGTGCGCCTGGAGCTCGATGCTTTCGCCGTCGAGGTCGACACAACTTTTAATCGCCCGGTGGTCGGCATCTTCGGTCCGTCCGGCGCGGGTAAAACCTCGCTCTTGGAATTGATCGCCGGGCTGCGTCGCCCCGCCGCCGGCGCGATCAGACTGGGCGAAACCGTTCTCTTCGATTCCGATGCCGGAATCGATCTCCCTCCGCGCCACCGCCGTCTCGGATACGTTCCGCAAGATCTCGCGCTGTTCCCGCATCTGGACGTGCGGGCCAACCTGCTTTACGGCCAGCGCTCTCCGGAGGAAAACCGTGCGCCCTTTACCCTGGACCATGTCGCAGGCGTGATGGAAATCGGATCGCTCTTGTCACGAGCGGTCGCCACCCTCTCGGGCGGGGAACAGCAGCGCGTGGCTTTTGCCCGCGCCATTCTCTCCGCCCCTCGATTACTTCTTCTCGACGAACCGATGAGCAATCTCGATGAGCGGTTGAAGCGGCGCCTGGTCCCCTTCCTTCTGCGCATCCGGGATGAGTTTCACATTCCCCTTCTCTATGTCACCCACCAACCGGCCGAGCTCATCTCGCTGTGCGATGAGGTCGTCCTCCTTGAAAATGGGCGCATCGTTGGCCGAGGTTTGCCCGCGGACATACTTACCACGATCCGTTAGCCAGCGGCCGCGCGCTCACCACTTCAGGTTCAAGTCCGCCTGGAAGAGCTGATAGTTCGTCAACGGACTGATCGCGATGTCTCCCAGGCCGCCTGTCCCCAGCCCAGACTCGGCGTGGGTGGCGTAAGCGTAGAGCAGATTGACGCTCACTGCGTTGCTCAACATGTATCCCGCGGTCACTCCGATACCCTGCAGGTTCAACTTCGAATCGAAAAATTCGGTATCGACCAGATTAGGATCGAGAGCGAATTGGTCTGCCCGCTGGTAGAAGACGTTGACCTGCCAATCGCCTTTCGCTTTCAGTTGCCCCACCCCCAGGCCAACCTGGAAAGCATACTTCTGGTCCGTCTTGTCTGGATGACCGGCGGCGGTGGCTCGTTCGTTGCCATTGAGATTCACGGCGAAGTCGGCGAAGAAACGCATGGGAATGTCGCCGAGCTTCCATCCGATTTCCGCGGGCAAGTCGAAGACGAGCAGACTATTGATGCCGGTCTGGTTCTCTCCGCTTTCGCCGACGAAGTGCTGGTTGAAAGTGTCCCCATTGCCGGTGTAGTTATAAAGAGCCGGAGCCGCCTGCGCGTAAACCTGGTTCGGAAAAGTGAAGCGCGCCCCGATTTGCCAGCCGAGCATAAACGCGTCCGCTCTGGGAACTCCCCTCGGGGAAGGCCCGACTGGATTCTCGGGATTGGTATCGTCGTAAACGAACTGGCCCAGGTTAACGAAAAGATCGAGCTTCATTGGACTCGCCTTCGACTTCGCTGCTGCGACCGCCTTGCCATCTTTTCCATCCGTCGCTGCCGCCGCTGCCGGCTGACCGCCAAGCACAAAGGTGTGCTTCCATTGTTCCGCCAGACCTTCAGGATTGATATCGGGATCCCACACCATCGAGGTGCTGATAAAAGGATTCGCCATTTTGCCGCCGGTAAGAGTGACGTCTTTCAGTCCGCGGTAGTTGAGATAAGCCTGACCCACGAAGATGCCATCGTTGTTCTTGGCAAAGGGGCCGTTCGTCGTCGTCGTGCCGCCACTGGTCGTGGTCGTGTCGTCGCCAAAAGTGACATTGCTCGAGCGTGGACTCGTGCCGGTCTCTAGGCGGAGGCCGAAGGACCAGTCATCCGTGAGCGTGCCGCGCAAGCCCAGGCGAATGCGGTAACGCTCGCGCACCCTTTGCTGCGTATCGCCGCCGAGAGTCTCGCCCTGACGAACTTCGAACCGCAACCGGGCGTCACCGTACAACTCCAGCTCCGTGATCGGAGTTGAGAGCTTGAACTTGCTTCCGCTTTTCTCCACCAGCTCCGGTCCACGCCGTTCGTCGGCCCGTCCCGGTTGCGCCGTCGCGTCGCCGCTCTTCGCGCTCGACGCTGCTGAGCCTGCGCTCTTCTTCTCCTCGGCTAACTCGCTCTTCACTGCCGTCGCCTCCTTTTCCGTGATGATCTTTTTGCGCACGAGCAACTTCAGCAGAGCGTCTTCATCGGCGCGCGCCAGGAGGACTGAGCACAGGAGCAGACCGAAAATCAGCCAGAGTCGCTTCATAAAATAATACGTTCACTGCAATCCGAGAGCGGGTGCTGCCATCGGAAAGCGCGACGATATGTGCCGCTCGGCATATAATGCAACTGCGAAACCGGCCATCCGCAT
>JBDTXE010000191.1:0-3859 GCA_040006335.1 Verrucomicrobiota bacterium
AAATTCGGGCGGCGCATCGGACGGAAAAGAGGATTCCGGGCTGGGACGGATGCGGGTCGCCAGAATGCAGGCGCTGAAAAGCATCGCCGCGGCGAGGAAGAATGGTGCTCCCGGCCAATCCCATCCCCTCGCCGGATTGATAAAAAACGCCAGCGTCCAGGAAAATAGGCCCGGGCCGATGACAAAACCGAGCGAACGAACGCTCCCGATTGCTCCCTGCAGCTCACCCTGTTCGCGCTCGCTCACCCGCCGCGTCATCATTCCTTGGGCGGCGGGCATGGAGATGTTCCAGATGGAAATCACCGGGATCGACGCCAGATAGAGCGCACCGGTTCGTGCCCAACCAGCCAGGGCCATCCCCGTCGCGCCGAAAAACTGTCCTATATATAGAGTGCGGCGTTCGCCGAAGCGCTTAACCATTCGTCCCGTCAAACCACCGGCAACGGCCGCGGTACAAACCCCCACCACCGCAAGCGAAAGGCCCACCCTCCCTTGGCCCCAGTGATAACGGTAAATCGAATAAAGCGCCCAGATGCTGAAAACGTTGTGCGCGATGTAGGCGAGAAATTGTACAGTCGCGAGCTGCCACAATTCCGGGTGGGAACGGAGCAGGATCAAAGAACCAACGGGATTGGCGCGTCGCCAGGTAAACGTCGCACGGCGCTCGATCGGGAGCGATTCGGGAAGGAAAAAATAGCCCCAGCACCAATTCGCGAGGCTGAATCCCGCCGCCATCCAGAACGGGAGGCGAGTGTCAATTTCACCCAGCAGACCGCCCACCGCCGGTCCAAGAACGAAGCCTATTCCGAAAGCAACCCCAATCAGGCCGAAGGCGCCGGCGCGTTTTTCCTTGGGCGTGACATCGGCGATGTAAGCCATGGCCGTCGGAATGCTGGCGGAGGTCACGCCGGAAATGAGGCGCCCGAGAAAGAGCCAGCTCAGGCTCGGCGCCAGCGCCATGACGACGTAGTCGAGACCGAGGCCGAGATTCGAAAGCAAAATCACCGGCCTCCGCCCAAACCGATCCGATAAGACGCCGAGCAGCGGCGAGAAAAAGAACTGCATTGCGGCGAAAACGGTGCCGAAGATGCCATTCCAGTCAGCCGCACTGCTCATCCGTCCGCCGAGAAAATCGAGGATCAGCTTCGGCAGCACCGGCACGATCAGGCCGACCGCCAGCATATCGAGCGTGACGGTGACGAGAACGAAGATGACCGCCGCCTGCCGCCGTTGCATCGCTCGTCCTTAGCCTTGGTTGCCATCAAAGTCGCGGGGAAGATTCCTTGGAAAAAGGAAAGAGGCGGCGTTTCAGGTTTTCTGGGCAATGGTTTTGATGACATGGCTGGCATCGTCGTTCGACCGCGCGCGCGCATTTTCCACGGGCACGATTGGGTCTTCGGGAGCGAAGTGCTCAAGGTGTTTGGCGAGCCCGCAGATGGCGATGTCATTTCCCTCAAAGACGGGCGCGACCGGATGCTGGGGAGCGCGATCTGGAACTCCCGCTCCCAGATCGTGGCAAGACGTTTTTCGCATCGCCGCCAGGAGTTGGACGCCGATTTTTTTCTCCGCCGCATCAAGCAAGCGGCCGCGTATCGCACCCGCCGCGGCGTCAATCCCCAGTTGCATCGTCTCATCTGGAGCGAGAGCGACGGCCTTCCCGGCGTCACGGTGGATCGCTACGGCGAGCAACTTGTCCTGCAGCTAACGACTTGTGGAATGGACAAACGCAAGGAGATGATCGTGGCCGCATTGGAAAGCCTTGCTCAATCCTGGCCTCGCGATGAGCGAGCTTCCCCACAGACTTCGGCGCCGATCGTCGTGATTGAGCGCGGCGACGGCAGCGCAAGGCGCGCGGAAGGCCTTCCATCGGAAAACGGAGTGCTGCGCGGAGAAGCGCGCCCGGAGGCATTCGAGGTTGCCGGCGTCCGCTTCACCATTGATCTGCTGGAAGGGCAAAAGACCGGGTTTTATCTCGATCAATTGCCGCATTATCAGGCGATCGCGGACTTCGCCGCCGGCCGTCGAGTGCTCGACTGTTTTTGCAATCAAGGCGCGTTCGCATTGGTCTGCGCGCGTGCCGGAGCGAGCGAAGTGGTCGGCGTGGAAGAGCAGAGCGCCGCCATTACCACGGCGACGGAGAATGCAAAACGCAACGCCCTGAGCGTGCGCTGGGTCGAGCAGGATGCGTTCTCCTATTTGCGCGCCGCCGAGAAGGCCGGAGCGCAGTTCGATCTCATCGTTCTCGATCCCCCATCCTTCACCAAAACGAAAGCCAGTTTGCGCGATGCGATCCGAGGTTATCGCGAGCTCCACCTCCGCGCCTTCAAATTACTCGCGCCCGATGGTCTCCTCGCCACCTTTTCCTGCTCGCATCACGTCACGTCCGCGATCTTTGATGAAACCATTGCCGCTGCTCTGGTCGACGCGCGACGGGCAGCGCGACGCTTGCGCCATTTCGAACAGGCGCTGGATCATCCAATTCTGCCGACGATGCCCGAGACGGAATATTTCAAAGGCGTTCTCCTGGAGATGAAGCCGTCGATTTGAGCGGACCCAAAGTTTTTGCGCAAAATTACGCGCTCCTGCGGAAAATCGGTGGAATTCTGAAGCTCACTCCTTAATATCGGAAAGAAGGTTGCGCGAGCGCGCCGCCTCAAGTGGAGAATGCAAGAACGTATGCGTGAACAGATGCTTGAGTTAGACGAAGAAGACGCGGTCACGCCGGAGCTGCTCGATTCCCAGGTGCAGAAGGCGCAGGAGCAATTGATCCAACTGCGCAGTCAGCAGGAAAGAATCGAGAAGCAGAAGCGGGAACTGGAAGAACTTAGCCGACGCCAGGAGGAGCTCGAACGTGGGCGCGCGGAGATGAGCGATAAGCTGACGCGTTCGCTCGTGGTGCTGGAGCGCGAATCCTACGACACGCAGAAAAAACTCGAGCAGGTGCGCGCGACGCGGGAGAGTTTTTCGCAGCATCTGGAAATGCTGGAGACGATTGATCCGAAACGGTGGAATCCGGCGGACCTGCACAAGGAATTGAGCCGCTCGCTCAGTACGGTGGATGATGCGCGCGCCGAGTTTAGTCAACAGCGCAGCCGTTTGCAGGCAATCGCGGAACAGGATTCGGACGAGGTCGCGCTCCCGGAAGCGGCGCCAGGGGCGGCAAATCGCGCCGGTGATCGCTCGTTTCTCCAGTGGATCGCAATCGGCTTCGCGCTTTCCCTCCCGCTCATTATTTTTGGTTCGATTGCATTACTCGTTCTCTTTTTCGCCCCCCGGGGCTGATCGTGGCTCGCCGTCCCCCCAAAACGCCAACACCGCTGGACGAAAAACAGCAGGAACTCGCGCAACGCGAGAACGATCTTCGCGCGCAGATGCAGAAGCTGCAGCGCATGATCGAAGAAGCCCCCCGCGCCGCGGAAAAACGCTCCCGCGCGCAGCGTGAGGAAGTGGTGCGACGCGCCAGCGCCGACGGCAGCCGGCTCGAAGCGTCGGTGGCGCTGCGGGATAAACGCTGGGGCGATGAAGACTGGGGCGTGCAACGGCGGCGGCGTTCGCTGCGCAAGGAGCGACGAGAAGGCCGCATCATTTTCCTCGTCCTCGTGATCGCGCTGGCGCTGGCGGTCCTTTGGCTGCTGACCCGCTTTCAGTTTTAAACATGACGGCGCCGAGCGAGCTCGACGTCGCGCAGGTGGCTCACCTCGCACGGATAGCGTTAACCGTGGAGGAGAAAACTGTTTTTCAAAAGCAGCTCCACGAAATTTTGCAGCACGCTGAAAGTCTAGGCAGAATCGATACGACGGGAGTGGAAGCGACCGCACACGAGAATCCGCTGTTCGATGTTTGGCGCTCAGACACGCCG
>JBDTXE010000192.1:0-3827 GCA_040006335.1 Verrucomicrobiota bacterium
TCCGATATCAGTCGCTTACCTGCCGCTACCATCAGCCCAGGCTACTAGGCAGTTTCCGCCGACGCTCCGTTCCTACCTAAGCGTAAACTAAGAGGTCGATCTCTTCGGGACCTGATAGGAAACTTCGCGAATAACGTGCCGCGCCGCAGCCCGATAAACGCGTTGCGCCATGCGTTCACCCAGCACCGTCGACGGTGCGGCGGTTCACTTAACCTGTTGCCGCAGCTCTGACCGGAACATTTCAAAATTTTTCTTGCCTGCGTGGTGGTGATATAGTTAACTATTACACCGATGAGAGGAGAAGAATGCGTTCAGCCGGACGCCCAGCAGCTTGTTCCCTTGTCTCCTGCACCAGGGCTCTTGGGGAAACTCGATGAATCGTGAATGGAACGACACGCAGCCGATTTACCGCCAGCTGCGCGACCGCGCGGTCCATATGATCCTCGACGGTCTGCTTGAGGAAGGCGAGCCCTTGCCTTCGGTGCGCCGCGTCGCAGCAGAATTGCGCGTGAATCCTTTAACTGTTCTAAAGGCCTATCAGGAATTGGTCGACGAGGAGCTGATCGAGAATCGGCGCGGTCTGGGTATGTTTGTCAAAGCGGGCGCCACGAAACTGCTGCTCAAGGGCGAACGCCAGAAATTCCTCGGCGAGGATTGGCCGCGGATCGCCGCCACGATCGAGCGGCTCGGGCTCACGGAAAAAGAACTCGCGGCCGCGGCTAATCGCGGGGCGCGCAAACAGGAAAAACGCTCATGACCTGCATTGAAGCGCGCGGCCTGCGCAAAACCTTCGGGCAGACCGTCGCTCTCGACGGGATCGATCTCCGCGTAGGAGAAGGACGCATTCTGGGACTAATCGGCCCCAATGGTGCGGGCAAAACTACCGCCTTGAATGCTGTTCTCGGTCTCACCTCTTACGAAGGGGAATTGCGCGTCCTGGGTCGCAACCCTTGGAGCGAACGAGATCGACTGATGCGCGATGTCTGTTTCGTGGCGGATGTAGCCGTGGTCCCGCGCTGGCTCCGCGTCTCGCAGGCGCTCACTTACGTCGCGGGCGTGCATCCGCGCTTCGATCGCGCGAAGGCAGAAGCTTTTCTGGCGAAGACCGATATCAAACGCCGTAGCAAAGTGCGGGAGCTATCGAAAGGAATGGTGGCGCAACTGCATCTCGCGCTGGTGATGGCGATCGATGCCAAACTCCTGGTGCTGGATGAGCCCACCCTGGGTCTCGATATCCTCTATCGGAAGCAATTCTACGAATCGTTACTCAAAGACTATTTCGATCACACTCGCACCATTGTCGTGACAACCCACCAGGTGGAGGAGATTCAGGATGTCCTAACCGATCTCATGTTCATCAACCACGGTCGCATCGTGCTCGATTGCACGATGGAACAGTTTGAATCGCGCTACCTCGAGCTAATGGTGGCGCCGGAGAAAGTCGCAGTCGCCCGCACGCTCGGCCCGATCAGCGAACGGACCGCTTTCGGCCGAAGTCTCTTGCTCTTCGCCCAGGGCGACCGTGAACAACTCGCCGCGCTCGGCGAAGTGCGGCGGCCGAGCATCGCCGACCTGTTTGTCGCCCTCATGGGAAAGGCTGGCACCGAAGGAGAAGCTCAATGAGTGAGCTCACTCTCGCAGACTCTTCTAACGAGAACACGAAGACGACTAGCTTTACGCACCTGTTTTACTGGTCAGTAAGACGGGAGATATGGGAGAACAAGTCGATCTATCTGGCGCCGTTGATCCTGGCGGTGATACAACTCGTTGGTTTCGCCATCTTTGCCGCAGGCCTACCGGCACGGCGACAGGCGGCGTTGCACCTGGACCCGGCAGCGCAGCGGGCCGCGATTGAAGCTCCCTACGAAATCGCGGGCTGGATGATGATCTTCACCGCTTTTATCGTCGGCGCCTTCTACTGTCTGGATGCGCTCCACGGCGAGCGGCGTGATCGCAGCATTCTCTTTTGGAAATCGCTCCCGGTGTCCGATCGCACGACGGTTCTGGCCAAGGCTGCGATCCCGCTCGCCGTGCTACCTCTCTTTACCTTCGTGGTCGTGGTCGCGACACAGCTTCTCATGCTGCTGATTACCACAATCGCATTGCTCGCGAACGGGATGAGTCCGGCGACCACCTGGACAAGCGTCGATTTTCTCGAGCAAGCCTTAATCTTCCTCTACACGCTGGTCGCGCTTACGCTCTGGCATGCGCCGATCTATGGCTGGTTCCTGCTGGTTTCGGCATGGGCGCGACGCGCGACTTTTCTTTGGGCAGTCCTGCCGTGGCTTGGCCTGGCGGCGCTGGAGAAGATTGCTTTTCAGACCTCCCGGGTGGGCGCCTTTCTTGGGTATCGTTTTACGGGCTGGATGAAAGAGGCCTTTGACCTCCAGCCCCACCTCGAACGCGGGCGACACTATTCGTCCGCGATTCATTCGTTATCTCAGCTCGCGCCAGAAAGGTTCCTCAGCACAACAGGATTGTGGCTCGGGCTGGCCGTCGCTTTCGCATTTTTCTTAGGCGCCATTCGCCTGCGCCGCTCAAGCGGTCCTCTCTAAGTGACGAGCCCTCTTCAGGCAAAAGCTTCCGTGAACATCCTTTTATGAAACTAAAAAAAATAGCGAAGTGGAGCGCACTTACACTGCTCTCTCTTCTCATCTTGGGAGTAGTCGCGATATTGATCGGCTACTGGACTTCGACAAACGACTGCGGCCAGCGCGGCGCCAAAGGAGCCGAGCACATGAAAGCGATTGTGCATTGCGACTACGGTTCTCCGGATGTCCTGAAACTAGAAGAGATCGCAAAGCCCACTCCAACCGACGATCAGCTTCTGGTTAAAGTTCGCGCGGCCTCGGTTAATCCACTCGACTGGCATTACCTCGAAGGCACGCCCTATATAATGCGTTTTCTCGGCGTCGGAATGCGCAAGCCGAAGTCGACCCGGCTCGGCGTGGATTATGCCGGGGTCGTCGAAGCCGTGGGTAAGAACGTGACGGACTTCAAGGTGGGCGACGAGATTTTCGGCGGGAAAGACGGCGCTTTTGCCGAGTATGTCTGCCCGAAGGCTAGTCGTGTGGCGAGAAAACCGGCGAACATCACCTTCGCGGAGGCGGCGGCGGTCCCGATTGCGGCGATCACTGCGCTGCAGGGACTGCGCGACAAGGGAACGCTGCAACCCGGACAGAAGGTGTTGATCAACGGTGCCTCCGGAGGCGTGGGCACATTCGCCGTCCAGATCGCGAAATCGCTCGGCGCCGAAGTGACCGGGGTCTGCAGCACGCGAAATCTGGAAATGGTTCGCCAGCTCGGAGCCGATCACGTGATCGACTACACCAAGGAGGATTTTGCGCGGTCCGGGCAACGCTATGACCTTCTCCTCGACAACGTCCCGAATCACTCCCTCTCCGAGTGCCGCCATGTTTTGACGGCCAAAGGAAAGTACGTGCTCATCGGCGGCGGCGGACCTAACGATGGCCGGCTGATCGGTCCGTTCGCGCGAGTGATCACCATGTTGATTACGGCGCCATTCGCGCAACAGAAAGCCAGCATGATGATAGCGGAACTAAATCCAAGCGACCTGACTTACCTCGCGGGGCAGATGCAGGCGGGCAAGCTAAAGGCGGTGATCGATCGAACCTACAAACTTGCGCAGGTGCCCGATGCTCTCCGCTATTTGGAAGAAGGACATGCGCGCGGAAAAGTGGTAATCAGTCTGGAGTAGACCACCAGGCATTGATAATTTTTAGCCACCACCTCGAACTCGTCGAACGCGCGCGATGAGACGTCTTTGGGGGAAAGTGGTGGCGGTGCGGCCGCACGAGGTTCGTGCG
>JBDTXE010000193.1:0-3717 GCA_040006335.1 Verrucomicrobiota bacterium
AGCCTGATAGTGAATTTAAAAAGCAACGCAGATCTCACCTATGCCCGCCCTACCCAAAGCTGCCTCAGCAGAACTGAACCAAGCCATTCACGATACTGATCAACAACTCTACCGCGTGGTGTCCGACGAGAAGTCATCTTCGGACCCGGTCGCTGTTTTTTCTTCGCACGACACCACCGTCGTTCCCACCTCCCTGCAAGCATTCCTACAACGCGACTCTGTCTCGATAGATAATTAGAGATTGCGGTTTCCGCGAAGCTCGTCGCGACGGCAACGTTCGGCGGGCAGCAAGATTTCGAGCCAATACGACTTGGCTCTATTGTGCCGAACGCGCGCAAGCAGCCCGGCGCCGCTGTCGTAACCCTGCTCTCAAGGCGGCAGCCTATACGTTTCTGAATCTTCCCCAGCGCCGGGGCGGGATTAAGTGTCGTATGAGCGCTGTTGCCCGCCCGCCTTTTTACCCCCCGCCCGGCGTGCTACGGTGTCCCGTGCCGTTCCAGCTTCAGTCGAATTACCAGCCGCGCGGTGATCAAAGTCAGGCTATCGCCAAGTTGGCCAAATCTCTCGACGCCGGAAATCGACACCAGACCCTCCTCGGTGTCACCGGTTCAGGAAAGACCTTCACGGTCGCCAATGTGGTGACGCAGCTGGAGCGCCCTACCCTTGTCATTTCCCATAATAAAACTCTGGCGGCGCAGCTCTACTCCGAGTTCAAGCAATTCTTTCCGAAAAACGCGGTGGAGTATTTCGTCAGCTACTTCGATTACTATCAGCCGGAAGCTTACATCCCCCGCAGCGATACCTACATCGAAAAAGATTCGTCGATTAATGAGGAAATCGAGAGGTTGCGACTCTCGGCCACCAGCGCTCTTCTCACCCGGCGCGACGTCGTGGTCGTCGCCAGCGTTTCGTGCATCTACGGCATTACCGCGCCGGAGGATTACGAACGCATGCTTTTGACGATAAAGCGGGGACAGCACACCACGCGTGAAGCTATTCTGGGACGGCTCGTCGACATGCTTTACGAGCGCAACGACATGGCGTTCTCGCGCGGCCGTTTTCGTGTGCGCGGCGACGTGGTCGAGGTCTACCCTGCTACCGCCGACGAAGAGGCGGTGCGAGTCGAGTTTTTTGGCGATGAGATCGACGCCATCACGCGCTTCGATCCTTTAACCGGCCACGCGGCGGAAGCATTGGGAGTCATCACTTTCTTTCCGGCGAAGCAGTTCGTCACTCCCGCTGATAAGCTGAACCGCGCTCTCACCACCATTCGCGCAGAATTAGATGACCGCATTCCGTTCTTAGAATCGCAAGGAAAACTCTTAGAGGCGCAACGTCTGAAAATGCGCACCGAGTATGATCTTGAGATGCTGCAGGAAATGGGATTCTGCAATGGAATCGAGAATTACTCGCGCCATCTCAGCGGGCGCGCCCCCGGCTCGCGGCCATTCACCCTACTCGACTTCTTTCCTAAGGATTTTCTCCTCGTGGTAGATGAGTCGCACGCCACCATTCCCCAAATTGGCGGCATGTATGAGGGCGATCGCTCGCGGAAGAGTGTTCTGGTCGACTATGGCTTTCGCCTGCCCAGCGCAATGGATAACCGTCCGGTGAACTTCGATGAGTTCATGAAGCTGACCAACCAGATAGTCTATGTCAGCGCCACCCCGGCTGAGTTTGAGATTAAGAATAGTATCGTCGGCAATAAAAACTACTTCCCGCATAAGCGGGCGCGCATCGGCGAGGATGAGTTAGTTCCTTTCATCTTGCCCGGGGAGCCGGGGACGCAAGGTCCAAACCGGCGGACCAATCAAAGCGCAAGTTCCAAACTTGCGCCACTCTCCCGGACGGATGAACCAACCGAGAACTTTGACGTTCACACGCCCGGGAAGCCGCTGGTGATGGAACAAATTATCCGTCCGACGGGTTTGCTTGATCCCGGGATCACCATTCGTCCACTAAAATCGCAGATCGACGAGACGATCGATCTCTGCCGCCAACGAGTCGAGAAGGAAGAAAGGGTGCTGGTCACCACGCTGACCAAGCGGACCGCCGAGGATCTGGCGGATTACCTGCGCGACGTCGGGTTAAAGGTTCGTTACCTGCATAGCGACATCGATACGATCGAGCGGGTGGAGATTCTGCGCGGCCTGCGCGCGGCCGACTTCGACATTCTGGTTGGGATCAACCTCCTGCGCGAAGGCCTGGACCTGCCCGAGGTTTCGCTCGTTTGTATCCTCGACGCCGATAAGGAAGGTTTTCTCCGTAGCCAGACTTCGTTAATTCAAACAGCCGGTCGTGCTGCTCGCCACATCAACGGCGAAGTCGTCCTTTTCGCCGATATCGTCACTCGGAGTATGCAGGCGCTCATCTCCATCTCTGAATATCGGCGAGGAAAACAGATGGAGTATAACGAGAAGCACGGGATCACTCCGCAAACTGTGCGGCGGGCGGTGCAGGAAAGCCTGCACACCATCCTGCGCGGCCGTCAGGTAGCCGCGTCGGTGATCAATGAGGTGGGCGGTAACTTCGATCTGACGGAACTCTTGCGTGAGTTGGAAGACGAAATGCAGCGCGCTTCGGCGAACCTGGAGTTTGAGCGTGCGGCACTGCTCCGCGATCAGATCATGGAAGTAAAGAACGGCACTGGCCTCTCCAAGATCGAGCGCAAGAAGAGGCCGGTGAAATACAATTCCCCGCGCCGTCGCGGCTCACGCGTCTAGTCGAACCGCCGCCGGCAGGCCGGAAAAACCCGGCCACAATCCTGTTACTTCTTGTGAGAAGACGCTTCGAGAAATGAATCGAGTTCTTCAACCCCGAAATTAGCCAGCACTTTCCCGTCTGCCATCAGAGTCGGTGTTTTCGTCTGGCCCGAGACCTTCTGCAATTCCGCCATGGCCTTTGGGTCTGTCCGGACCTCCACCTGCTTATATTTGTAACCGCGCTTGTCTAATTCCTCCATGGCCTCCGCGCAGTAAGGACACCCTCGTTTGATGTAAAGGACCGGTTCGCTCATAACGGTGATTCGCGCCGCTCGGCGCATTCGGCCTCAATCCATTTCATCCTGCTCGCCCCCAACCTCCACTGGGCAAACGCGCGATCATGACTAAGATCGGCGAACAAGATGGAAACGCTGGCAGAATGGACGGCAAAAGAATTGCGTCAGCTCCGCGCCCTAAAAACGCCCGTTGGTATTCAACGCTTCCTCGACGGCTTGCCTTATCACCTTGCGGGCACGGCCTGGTCGCCCCGTCGTGTCCTGCGGGAGCAGACTGCCCATTGCCTGGAGGGAGCAATTTTTGCCGCCGCTGCCCTGCGCGTCCTCGGTTTTCCACCGCTGATCTGGGACTTGGAAGCGGAGCACGATACCGATCATGTCCTCGCGCTCTATCGTGTCGGAGGCTGCTGGGGCGCGGTCGCCACCTCCAATTTTACCAGCTGCCGTTTCCGCGAGCCGATCTATCGGACTTTGCGCGAGCTTGCCCTGAGCTATTTCAATACCTACTTCAACCTCCGCGGCGAGCGAACTCTTCGTCGCTATTCCCGGCAGGTAAATCTCAGCCGATTCGATCGGCAGCACTGGATGACGGCGGAAAACAGCATCTGGTTCGTGCCCAATTACCTTTGCGACATCTCCCACACGCCACTTCTCACTTCCAAACAGGCGCGCCGCCTGACCCGGATCGACGCCCGCACCCTCGCGGCGGAAATGCTGGG
>JBDTXE010000194.1:0-3712 GCA_040006335.1 Verrucomicrobiota bacterium
TTTTACGCCGATCACGATCTCAAGTTGGATGAAGCCCTCGCGATCGCCCGGCGCGAGCGCGCATGGCGGTCGGATATTTTTACCAGTGACGCGCTCGCCTGGTGCCTTTATAAAAAGGGGGAGGTCGCAGAAGCCAAAAAATATATCGATGAAGCAATGCGGCTCGGAACACGCGACGCCCGCATAAAATACCATGCCGGCATGATCTACAAAGCACTCAACGAGCGTCAGGCTGCCGCTGGCTTTCTGAAAGAGGCGCTCGCGATTAACCCCGCCTTTGACGCCTTGCAGGCGGATATTGCTCGCGAAACACTTCGCGCCATCAGCGCCTGATCTCCGTGCGTCGCGATTCTCTTTCCACCAAGACCGCCGGGCTCAGCGTCGCCCTTCTTCTTTGCTGTGTGGGGTGGGCCGATGCGCATCCGCTGGGCAATTTTACGATAAATCGATTTTCGCGCCTGCAGATCGCGGACGATAGGATCGAGGTTCGCTATGTCGTCGACATGGCGGAAATTCCAGCGTTTCAGGAGCTGCAAAATCTGGGCGCTACCTCCGCTCGCAAGCCTGAGCCCGCGACTCTAAATACCTATCTGAGCCGCATCGCCCCCCAATACGCGAACGGGCTTGCGCTGACCATTAACGACAGCCCAATTTCGCTCGAAGTTTCCTCGAAAAACATCTCGTTCCCACCCGGCGCCGGTAATCTCCCGACCCTGCGGGTGGAATGTAACTTCATCGGTAGAATACCGCCGCATATTGGCACGGGATACCTACGTTTCGAGGATACGAATTTCCGGGAGCGAATTGGGTGGAGCGAGATTGCAGTGGGTGCAACAGGCGGCATTTCCGTTTTCAACAGCTCGGTTTACGGCAACTCGATCACGGACGAACTAAAGTCATATCCCGGTGATATGCTCTCGGCGCCCCTGAACGAACGCGCCGCAGAACTCTCGTGGTCGCTGGGTCCCCCGCCCACCGGCTCACATCCGCTGCTGCAGCGGGATGGTCGCCCTATAGCCGCTCGCCGGGATCGGCTCGCCGAATTAATCGCCGCTCCTCAGATCACTTTGCAAATCGCACTTGTCGGTCTTCTCGTCGCGGCCTTACTCGGAGCCGCCCACGCCTTCTCGCCTGGCCACGGCAAAACTATAGTAGGGGCCTATCTGGTGGGTTCGCGCGGCACACCAAAGCACGCCCTTTTCCTTGGCCTGACCGTCACGGTGACCCACACCGCCGGAGTCATTTTGCTGGGCCTCCTTACTCTTTTCGCTTCGCGTTTTATCATGCCCGAACGGCTTTTCCCGATCCTGAGTTTTATTTCTGGCGGGATGATCGTCGCTATCGGGTTGAGCCTGTTCGTCCGTCGTCTGCGGCAAGCCCTCGGCTTCTCCGCCCATCAGAGCCATTCTCATGAAACGGACCATCCACCAGAGGGTCTGAAGCGCGGACATACGCATTCTCACGGTGGCGTGGAGCATTCGCATCTCCCTCCCGGCGCCGACGGTCCAATCACCTGGCGCAGTCTACTTGGTTTGGGAATCTCCGGCGGCCTTCTGCCCTGTCCTTCTGCCTTAGTGGTCCTCCTGGCCGCAATTTCCCTGGGACGAATCGCCTACGGCTTGATGCTCGTCGTCGCCTTTAGCGTCGGGCTCGCCGCCACTCTGAGCGTCGTTGGTTTGGCCTTCCTTTACGCAGGCCGCTTTCTCAAGCTTTCTGGAGGCGCATCTTCGCACCCTCTGGTGCGTGCTTTCTCCGTCTTGAGCTCATTCGCCATCGCCTGCATCGGAGTGATCATTTGTTACGAAACTCTGAGCGCTTCCGGCATTCATTTATTTAGCGCGGGTGCGGTCAGCGCAGCTCCCGATGCGAATCTCGGATCGATGGGAGCAATGGCTGTTCTTGGCCTCGGGCTCCTTTTCGGTCTGAAGCACGCGACCGAAGTTGACCACGTCATCGCTGTTTCAACTATCGTTAGCCAACATCGCAATGTTTTGCAGTCAGCGCTGGTCGGAGGCCTCTGGGGTCTCGGACATACCGCCTCGCTGGTAGTGGTCGGAACAGTGGTTTTGGCCATGCGCATTGCCATTCCAGAAGGTGTTGCCCGCTGGCTGGAGTTTGGTGTGGCCTTGATGATTATCGGATTGGGAGCAAATGCCTTTCTCCGGGCCTATCGAGGACGCGAAGGAGCTCATGTTCATACTCATGTCCATGATGATACGGCCCACTCACATCTTCATTTCCACGAGAATGAATCCCCGCATGAAACGAGCGTTCGTCCTCACTCCCACGCCATCAGCAGGATTGGACTCAAACCGCTTATTGTCGGAGCTGTCCACGGCCTCGCTGGATCTGCCGCGCTGACTCTTCTCGTTCTGACGCAGATTGGCTCCGCTCTCCTTGGCTTACTTTACCTCGCAGTTTTTGGCTTTGGTTCCATCGTGGGAATGCTGATCATGTCGGGACTGGTCGGCCTGCCTTTTGCGCTCACTGCGCGCAAGCTGACCAAATTTCATCACGGTCTCCAGGCGACCGCCGGCGTTTTCAGTATCGCCTTTGGGTTATGGTATGCCTATCAGACCGGATCGTTTCTCCGGTTCGTCTAAGAAGGGTGGAATCCGCTCACGTCCGCGTTGAATCTGAGGCAGGATGCGGCTCGGATCCTTCGATGAGACAGGCGGTGTCAATCCGGCCGCTGGCCGTAAACGATGCTCTCAGCCTATGCCAGTTAATGGAAGCACAAGCGCCCTCCTACATCCAGTTCTTCACCCCGTTTCCTTTCGAAGTAGACCATCTGACGAAACTTCTGGCTCGCAGAAAACGCGATGTCTGGATGGCGTTAAGGTGGCAAAACAAGCTGATCGGTTTTTTTCTTTTACGCGGTTGGGACGAGGGTTTCGACGTTCCTTCCTACGGGATCATGATTGACGAGGCGTTCACAGGTTACGGCTTTGGCCGGCTTTCGCTCAGAGTGGCGAAGAGTATTGCCATGCTGCGACAAGCTCCGCGCCTGATGCTCAAGGTTCACCCGCAGAACCATGAGGCCAAACGGCTTTTCGAGAATGAAAAATTTAAGCGGACGGGCCTAGATTCCCGGACGGGCAATCTCATCTACGCCTATGAGCTCCCGCGCCGAACAAAACAGCGCTAGAATTGGCTTCTGGTTGGGAGATGCCTCTCTCGTTTACGGCGGCATCGGCCCTTACGCTTGGAGAATACTCGATACGCTCGTCCAGCATCACGAAGCTGGCTGGACTCTCGTCCTCCTCGCCACCAATCCAGTCCCGCCTGAACTCGAGGAACTCGCCCGCACCTACCCAGATTTCATTGAGTTAGATATTATTCCGGCTCCGCCCACAGGAATGAAGCGGTGGGCGCAGCAGGCGTCGATACTCGGCCGCAACCTTAAAACGCTTGTTTCCGACAACCAGACTTCCTCTCTCTGCGGGCACTATCTCCATCGCTGGCTCACGGAGCTGAATCTCGATCTGCTTCATTTTCCGACACAGACGATCCTCCATCCCGACTTGCAAGTATCATATCGTGTCACCATGCAGGGGGTAGAAGCATCACTGCCGTCGAAGTTGCCCATTCCGTATCTCGTCACGATGCACGATGTGCAGGAGTTACACTTTCCTTCTAATTTTACGCCTCCCGTGCGCGCGATTCGCGCCGTTCACCATTGGAAGGCGCTGGAGGGAGCGCGACGCGTGAT
>JBDTXE010000195.1:0-3702 GCA_040006335.1 Verrucomicrobiota bacterium
CTGGTGCGACAAACCCGACACGGCGGTCCGCTCTCAGACATGCTCCACCGTTACACGGAAGCGCTGCTGACCTTGACCACGCAGCTGGCCACCTGCAATCGCCTCCACACCATCGCGCAGCGTTGCTGCTGCTGGCTGCTCATGACCCACGATCGCGTGGAAGGGGATGAATTCCACGTGACGCATGAATTTCTTTCCGAGATGCTGAGTGCGCGACGAGCCGGCGTGACGGTGGTCGCTAATCAACTACAACGCCGCGGGCTGATCGAATATCATCGCGGACTGATTCGCGTCTGCGACCGTGCCGGCTTGGAAAAAGCCGCCTGCGAATGTTACGGGATCGTCCGGCAGGAATTCGATCGACTGCTTGGCGAATAACCGGCCCCCGAATCAGGTTTGCCGGTGCGAGTAGGCGGAAAGTGGCCCGGCGGTCTCGAGGGTTTTGATGACGGTGCTGAGGTAAACCGATTCCGGATAGAAGGCTTTATACTTGGTGATTTCGGCCCGGTTAAGAACTTTGAAGCCATAACGCTCAAATAGCTTTTCGCCGCGCCGGCTCTCGAAGGTCACGATCTGACCGTAAACCCTGCGCTCGCCGAAACGGTAGAGATAATTGAGGTAAGCGCTCATGAGGGCGCGGGTTGTCGAAACCTTGCGCGCATCGGGCAGAAGATTGATATGAAAATGCGGCGTGAAACGAGGCGCCACGGGGACTTCCCGCCAGCCATGGAGCAGGAGCCAGCGGATGAATTTGCGCGAGCGCTCCCGATATTTGGGATAACGAAAAAGCGCACGCAGAAAGAGGACGGGATTTTGCGCGAAAGAATAAAGCTGATTGCGGAGGGGCTTGCGCGATCCGAGGAGGTAGCCACGAATTTCGCCTTCCACTTCCAAGACGAAGGAAGACTCCGGTTCGTGATCGGTGTAGTAGGTGGTGAGGAAATCCGCGAACAGCTCCCTGTCCTCAAAGACGGGATCGATCGGAGCGCCGAGGAAGCCGGTGGCGATACAAAGCTCGCGCACGCGGGCGCGATCACGAGGCTCATATCCGCGAATGGTGTAACGACGTTTTTCGCTCATTTAGCTTCCGCTCCGGTAACTAGAAACGACCTCACGATAGATCGAAAACAGTTTTTCGAAAACACTTGGCCAGCTGAACTCATGCCGCATCGCCCTGGCGGCGGCCGCGCCCAGCCCGGGCAGGTCGAATTGACCACTCGCGGTGATGGCCTCGGCCAGCGCGCTTGGTGTGTTCGCTTCCGCCCAGAAGTCCTGTCGATGCCGGATCATCATATTGCTCCCGCGGATCCCCAGCACCGGGGTGCCACAAGCCTGGCTTTCCACTGCCACCAGCCCAAACGTCTCCTGGATGCCGGGATGGACGAAAAGATCGGCCGCACGATAATACCGGGCCAGGGTCGCGGAATCGGGGCAATATGGAATCCACTTCACTCCCGCACATTGCTCGCGCAGCCTCGCCAACTCACCGCGTTGCGGGCCATCGCCAATGACCAAGAGACAAAATCCATCGGGGTCCGTTTTCCGCAGGAGGTCGAAGGCACGGAAGAGCGTCTGCGTATTTTTTTCCCCGGCCAGACGACCGACATAGAGAAGAAGGCGTTGATGCTGCGGAACGCCCAATTCCGCTCGCGTCGCCACAGCATCGTCGGGCTGAGGGAAGAAAATATCTGAATTCACCCCTAGATGGACGTTCCGAACATTCATCACGCCCCAATGACGCAGGAGGTCCGCCAACCGTTCCGAGGGTACGAGAGTCGCCTGGTATCGGCTGTATAATTTGCGGACGTAAGCCTGCGCCAGGTTCATCATCAGCCTCCCACCAGCGCCACCGAAGGCATTCGCGGCGCCGCGTAGATACGCCTCCGGAAAATGAGAGTGATAGAAGCCGACCACCGGGATTCTAAGCGAGTCGCCGGCGGCCACCGCTTTCCAACCCACCTGATAAGGATCGGCCGATTCAATGAGGTCCGGTTGTTCTTCTTCCAGGATTTCGTCGAGAGCGCGCAAATTAAGCAGAACACGATAGCGCGATGCCCGCGACACTAACGGGGAACGAACGTGATAAATGCGGGAGCGGTTTCCCCGGATGCATTCCGTTTTGGCCCCCGGAATGATGAGGATGTGCTCATCCGCCGTCGCGTCCTGCAGATAAGCAATCTTCTCATGCACATAGCGTTTTACCCCTCCACTCACGGGAGAATAAAACTGGGTGATATCGCAGAGCTTCAAGAGGTGACCGATCGTATCCGCTGGCGGCAACAAGCTGCCCCCGGGCTTCTGACCATCAACCCAGCTCGAGCGAACTTAAGTATCGCTCCGCATCGATCGCCGCCGCGCAACCGGCTCCCGCGGCCGTGATCGCCTGTTTGTAAACACGGTCGGCAACGTCGCCGGCGATAAAGACGCCCGGGTGCCTGCTCTCCACCAGCTTTTTGGTGATGAGGTAACCCTCTGCATCCATGTCCAGCTTGCCCTCGTAGGGTTTGGCGTTCGGTTCGTGCCCGATCGCGACAAAGACGCAACCTACCGGTAATTCGCGCTCTTCCTGGGTGATAATGTTCCGCAGGGCGATTGCCTGCATTTCACCCTTTTCATCCGCCAGATAACGGGTGATCACCGTATTCCAGATCGGCTCGATCTTTTCGTGGGCCAGCACCCGGTCCGCCATGATCTTGGAGGCGCGCAGTTTATCGCGCCGATGAAGCAGGTAGACCCGGGAGGCAAAGCGCGTGAGGAAAAGCGCTTCTTCGGCCGCGGAGTCACCGCCGCCGACGACGCAGACCGGCACATTGCGATAAAAGGCTCCATCGCAGGTGGCGCACGAGGTTAGCCCGTGGCCGATCATCTTCGCTTCGTTCTCCAAGCCGAGCCACTTGGCCGAAGCGCCGGAGGCAATGATGAGCGACTGCGTCTCCCGCCACTCCTCCTCATCCAGCTGCAGGCGGATGTTGGTGTTCGTGGGTTCGAAACCGGTCACTTCCGAATACGAAAACCGGGCGCCAAATTTTTCCGCCTGCGCGTGCATGTTCATCACCAACTGGGGACCATCGATTCCCTCGGGAAACCCAGGAAAATTCTCGACCAGCGTGGTGGTGGAGAGCTGGCCTCCTGGTTGCGAACCCTCCAACACGAGCGGGCTCAGGTTGGCGCGAGCGGCATAAATTGCCGCCGTCAGTCCCGCGCAACCGCTACCGACAATAATCACTTTTTCCACGCGCCTATCTTAGCACGCCGGTCGGGCGCGCGCGTATAGTCCGCGATGCCCGAGCTTGCCGAAGTCGAATACTACCGCCGCCAGTGGAATGAGGGCGTGGGCGGGCGCGTGACCAAGGTCGCGCTGCACGCGCAAAAGCGGCTCTTCCGTGGGGCCGACACGAAGGCCTTGCGGCGGGAATTGACGGGCGCACGCCTGCTCCGATCGGAAGCGCGCGGCAAACGCATGCTCTTCTTTTTCTCAGGCAACAACTGGCTCGGCCTGCACCTCGGGATGAGTGGGAAGATGAGCCTCGCGAAGCCAAATCATCGCGCCGAGAAACACGAGCACCTGATCTTGTCTCAGGCCAAACGGACGTTGGTTTTTCGTGACGCGCGCATGTTTGGCCGGGTGCAATTCCATCACGGCAAGGAGGCCCCGAGCTGGTGGAACGGCGCGGTCCCCGAGATTGGGTCGCGTCAGTTTCA
>JBDTXE010000196.1:0-3635 GCA_040006335.1 Verrucomicrobiota bacterium
GCGCCGGAGGATGAACTCGAGCCAGCCTTTGCCCACGCGCGTAACGGTCACGGCGGAAACGGTTGGAAGAGCGACTAGCGCACGTTCTTAGTTATTTCGGTTAGAGACTCGGGAACCCTCGCCAAGATAGGGTGAAAACTCGGCGGGCCTTGCCGCACTGCAGTCATCCTGAGCCGCGCAGACGGCGAAGGACCCCTTGCTGAGATATCACACTTCATCGTGAGGTCCCTCGCCGTCTGCGCGACTCGCGATGACCGGTAACATACTCCGCCCTATTTCGTGCCCGCCTAAAACGACAGCAGCCACGGGTTTCATCGGCTTCAGGGAGCGCGTCCCCATTCTTCAAGCGGGTGTGGCAAGCGGCGATCTTGCCGCCATTCACTCGCGACGGTCCGGTGCGCACTCCCCGGGGGCGGAGATCACTTCTTCGGTGCGCTCGATGCAGACGGCGTAGTCGTCCGGTTCAACTGGCCCCCCAAACTTGCGCGTGTAAACCTGCGTGAACTCCGCGCCAAAAAGCATGATCTGCGCGGAGTAATAGATCCAAAGGAGAAGCGTGATGAGGGAGCTGGCCGCGCCGTAAGCCGATCCTGCCGCACCGCTGCCGAGATACAAACCGAGCGCCCATTTTCCCAGGGCGAAAAGCAACGCGGTGAGGGTCGCGCCGACCCACACATCGCGCCAGCGCAGCTTCACATCCGGCAGGGTCTTGAAAATGACGCCGAAGAGCAACACCACCACCGCGATATCAAAAACGATGTAGACACCGACGGCAACGTTCAACCCTCCCGGAAGATGAGATTGCACCCACTGACTGAAGCCTTTGAGCAAGCTCTCGAGCACGAGCGAGACGAGCAGGAGGAAGCAAACGCATGCGACCATGGTGAAAGAGAGGACGCGCGCGCGAAAAAAACCTTTGAAGCCCAGGCCCGGCTTCGCTCGTACTCCCCAGACCGTGTTCAGAGCGTCCTGCAACGCGCCAAAAATGCCGCTCGCGCCGAACAGTGCCAAAGCGATCCCGATCACCGTCGCCCAGAAACTCTTGTCCGGTTGCGCTGCCTTCTGCGCGATCTGCTGCACCACGTCGATGGCGCTACGATCGAGAAAATAACTCATTTGCTTTGAGATGCGCGTCCAGGCGCCGGAGGGGTCGGAGCGAAAAAGCACACCCACGATCGCAAGCAGCACCAGGATCAACGGCGCCATGGAAAAGACGGTGTAGTAGGCAATGGCGGCGCCAAGCTGCGGCGCGTTATCTTCCAGCCACTCGTTGAAAGTCTGCTTCAAAAGCGGCCAGATCGACTTCCAACTGAACTTTTCGCCCCGCGCCATACTGATAGTTCGAAGCAGAACCCAGTGAGGGACGGCTTGTCGTTAAAACGGCCGCGTGATCGTGCACGTCAACGAGACGCGCGGTCTAAGGAGAGAAGTAATTGCGATCGCCGACGGATCGGCGACGCCGGGCGAAACGACGACCGCTGCGGCTCTTACCGCTTGGCGCTCGTTTTCTTCGCTTTCTTTTTACCCCCACGAGCAGGCGGGCGCGAAGTGCGGCGGAACTTCACCGCGTCCCGATACGCCTTCACTTCCCCGTCGCGATCCTTCCAACTGAACGTCTTGGTGCGGACTACGCCACCGCGATCGGAGTAGGTCACCTGATAAAATCGGCGATCGTCATAACGAAAAACGCCTACGACCTGTTCCTTGAGCTTGAGCGCATCAAGGATGTGCTTCGGCACGTTCTTGCGTCGCTTTGAGGGTAAAGTCCGGAGGAGCAGATCGCGGTAAGCGTTCGCCTCGCGCAAACTGCGGGGCGAATGTCCGGCAAAATGTTTGCTAAACTCCGTCCCTTCTCTCACCACGGAAACCTGGTAACCGCTTGGCAGCACGCGGATGTTCTTGAAGGCGGTCATGGCTCGGGTTTGTTTCATAACGATGCGACACTATTATATTCTCGCAGGCGATTCTCAAGGGGATGCTGCGAAAATTGATAGCTGATGAAAATCCCATCGCAGAATTCGTTAGCGGACGGCCGGCGGAGGCTCGAGAGCATTCTCCGCTAACGAGTACCGGCCGTGATCCCGAATCCCCTCGATCCTACGCCCGAGGAAATTCGCCTTTGGGGCGAAGAGGCGACCGCGTTGATCGCGGATTACCTGGGCACCATCCGCGACCGTGAGGTTTATCCCAACGTTTCCGCCGCCGCCATACGCGGGCGTTTGCCCGATGTGCTATCGGACGCGCCGGTAGGATTCTCCGCGCTTCTCGATGACTTTCGCGACCTGATCATTCCCTGGAGCCGGCATAACGGGCATCCCAGGATGTTCGGCTACGTCCAGTCACCCGGCACCGCGCTCGCCGCCTTCGCTGATTTGCTCGCGTCGACGCTCAACGCCAATCTCACCGCCTGGCGCTCAGCGCCCGTCGCGGTCGAAATCGAACGAGCGACGATCGGCGCGATCGTCCAGCTTCTCGGCCTCGATGCCGGCGCCGCCGGGCTCTTCGTCAGCGGCGGCTCGATGGCGAATCTGGCTGCGCTCGCCACCGCGCGCCAAGTCAAAGGACCGGCCGATTTGAGTGAAGAAGGCAGCTCTGTCCTCCGCCGCAGGATGCGTGTCTATGCGTCCAGCGAAACGCACCACTCCATCGCCAAGGCGGCGGGACTTCTTGGTCTTGGTCGCGCCAACGTTCGCTCCATTGCGATAGATGAGTTTTTCAAAATCGACCTCGATCAGCTGCGACGGAGCATTGAGGCGGACGCGAAGGCCGGCCACCTTCCGTTCTGCGTGGTGGCGAATGCTGGCACGGTCAATACCGGCGCCATCGATGCGCTGACGGACGTCGCGGCGGTAGCGAAAGAGTTTGGGCTCTGGCTGCACGTCGACGCGAGTTACGGAGGCTTCGCGGTTCTCGCGCCATCGGTGCGCCCCCTCTTCGCTGGCCTCGATCAGGCTGACTCCATCAGTCTTGATCCACACAAATGGCTCTATCTCCCGGTCGATTGCGGTTGCGTGATCTATCGCGACCCAGCGAGCGCCCGTGGCACCTTTGCGCACGATGCGGAATACACCCGCGTCTTTGCCTCCGAGGCGGAGGAGGCTTTTGCCTTTTGGGATTACGGTCCGGAGCTTTCGCGCCGATTTCGTGCGCTCAAGGTTTGGATGCTGCTGCGCGGTGTCGGGAGACGCGCTTTGGCTGAGGCGGTGGAGAAGGATTTAGCCTGCGCTCGACACCTCGCCGACCTGATAACAAAGAGCGAGGATTTCGAGCTGCTGGCGCCGGTCGAGCTTTCAATCGTCTGTTTCCGCTACCTGCCGGCGGATGGGCGCGAGTCCGCCAGCGGGCAGAACGATGGGAAGATCGACGATTATAACGCGCGCCTTCTGGTCGAGCTGCAAGGCGATGGCAGCTCCTACGTTTCCAACAGCAAAATTAACGGAAAATTCAGCCTGCGCGCGTGCATCATGAATTACCGCACGACGCTGGCCGACATGGACATTCTTCTCGATGATTTGCGCCGTGTCGCGCGAAGTATGGCCTCGCCCGACTAAAACGAAACCGTCCCGAGCGTTTCAGCTTACGCCCGCGGGAGCGGGTTTGAGAAACGGCGGTTTACCCTCACCCTCATGCTCATG
>JBDTXE010000197.1:0-3627 GCA_040006335.1 Verrucomicrobiota bacterium
GAGCTTGCTTTGCCGAGGTCGGCCATAGCGTGGTCTGCGTCGACAACGACCCGCGAAAAATTGAAGCGTTGCAGAAAGGGAAAGTGCCCATCTACGAGCCGGGCCTGGAGGAACTGATCCAACGTAACGTCGCAGCCAAGCGTCTTCGTTTCACCGGCAGCATCCAGGATGGGGTGGATAATTCGCAGGTTGTCTTTATCGCTGTGCCGACACCGCCGCAGCCTGATGGAAGCGTTGATCTGAGCTTTATTGAAAAGGTTGCGCGGGAGATTGCCGGTGTCCTGACCGACTATCGCGTTATCGTCGATAAAAGCACCGTCCCGGTGAAGACGGGCGAGAAAGTGGCCGAGTCAATCAAGCGCTACAATCGACACGGCGCGAAATTCGACGTCGTGAGCAACCCCGAGTTCCTGCGTGAAGGGTGCGCGGTGGACGACTTGATGCACCCGGACCGGATCGTCATCGGCGCGCAAAGCGATAGCGCCGTCGCGCTGATGAAGAAGGTTTACGAGCCCTTCATGGCGCCGATTCTCGTCACGGACGTCAACAGCGCAGAGCTGATCAAGCACGCGGCAAATTCCTTCCTTGCTCTCAAGATTTCCTACATCAACGCCGTCTCCGCCATCTGCGAAGCCAGTGGCGCCGACGTCGAGAAAGTGGCCGACGGCATCGGCATGGATCGCCGCATTGGCCGCAATTTCCTCAACGCCGGCATCGGTTACGGCGGCTCCTGTTTTCCGAAGGATATCGCCGCCTTTATCACCATCAGCGACCAGCTCGGCGTTCCGTTCACTCTGCTAAAGGAAGTGCAGCGGATAAACTCTTCGCAACGGGACCGTTTTCTGAAGCGGATTCGCGATACTCTGTGGGTCTTGCGCGAGAAAAAGATCGCCATCTGGGGTCTGACCTTTAAGCCCGATACGGACGATATTCGCTCTTCCGTCGCCATCGAGCTGGCAGGTGAGATGCAACGCGAAGGCGCGCACGTTTCCGTCTACGACCCAAAAGGTTTGGAAAGAGCGCGCGAGCTCGAGGAGTTAAAGGGAGTGCGTTTTTGCTCCTCCGCCTTCGAGGCCTTGGAAGGAGCGGAAGCGCTCGTCATTGCCACGGAATGGGATGAGTTCGCTAAGATGGATCTCGCGGAGGTGAAAGCGAAAATGACAACGCCGATCATCTTCGACGGCCGCAACCTTTTCGACCCGGCAACAATGAGCAAGATGGGCTTCCAGTATTTCTCGATTGGTCGGAGAGCCGTCACGCCTGCCTGATCGGCGACAGATGGCGCTGACGTCGGCTCGCGGGCTTGCGCTCGCGGCACTGCGACGCTGGAGGACAACTCGAGACTTTGCCGATGCCGTCATCGGCAAAGTCCTGCGGGGAGACGCTCTTCCCCCCGCCGACCGTGCGTTTACGCAGGAACTATTCTACGGCGTCCTGCGTCACCTCACCCTCCTCGACTTCTTCGTCGATCAATTGCGCGAGGGAGACCTCGACGACGAGACCCGGGACATTCTGCGTCTGGGCATGTACCAACTCATTATCCTCGGGACGCCGGGCCACGCTGCCGTTTTCGAAACGACCTCCCTCGCGCCGACCCGCAGCCGCGGCTTGGTAAACGCAGTCTTGCGCAATGCGATCAGGCGGCGCCCGCAGTTGGAGAAGGCCACTGCCGCTATCCCATTGCATATTCGCACTTCGCATCCGGAGTTTCTTCTCGAGCGCTGGCGGAGTCGCTTCGGCGACGAGCCCGCCGCGGAACTTTGCCGCTGGGACAATCAACCGCCGCCGCTCTACGCCCGCATCAATACCCTGCGCATCGGTCGCGACGACTTTCTGAAAAAATATCCCGCGCTGGCTGCGAGCGAAAACCATCCGGTCTTCGTCCATGCGCTCGCCTTACCGCTTGAAGCTCTCGCGCAGGGCGACTGCTACATCCAGGATCCGAGCACTGCTCTCGCCGTCGATAGCCTCGCCCCGCAGCGCGGCGACAACATCCTCGATGCCTGCGCCGCGCCCGGCGGAAAAACTTCCTATCTCGCGGCTCTCGTTCAGAACCAGGCTCGCCTCATCGCCTGCGACCACGCGCCGGAGCGCGTCGCGCTTCTTCAAGAGAATCTGGCCAGGCTTGCTGTATCGGCCAACGTCGTCCAGCACGATTGGACGAGTGAGCCTGCGCCGGCCGAGCTGCACGGCGTGCTTTTCGATCGCATCCTGCTCGATGCTCCCTGCTCAAATACGGGCGTCCTCCGCCGGCGCGTGGATGCGCGTTGGCGATTGCGCCCGGATGAATTTACCCGCATGGCGAGCAGGCAACTGGCCCTCGCCCAATCGGTCTTGCCGCTGCTCAAGCCTGGGGGCGTTTTTGTTTACAGCACCTGCAGTCTCGAGATGGAGGAAAACGAAGACGTCGTTGCGCAAATCATGGCCGCTTTTCCACAGCTGAGGCTAACGACGACTAAGTCAACGCTTCCATTTCGCGATCATGTCGACGGCGCCTACGTCGCCCGTTTCGTTAGCATGTGAGAGGACATCTCGGCGCGCGGCGGTTTGCGGCGCTCCCGGCACCATGCTAGTTAGCCCGCAATGGCCGATTCAGACTCTGCTTTGCTCGAAAAGGTAGAGGCCGCTCTGACGGGAGACACAAGGGAGGCATGGCCACGGGTTCTCGATCTCCTGCTGGCACATTTCAATTGTGTCACCGCCACGATTCACTTGCTCGGAGAACAATCGGGTCTGCTTGAACTAGCGGCCCAACGGGGAATCCCCGAGGTCGTTCTCGACAAGATCAAGGCGATCCCGGTTGGAAAAGGGATGGCGGGCGTAGCGGCAGAGCGCCGTGAGCCAGTTCAGTTTTGCAATTTGCAAACAGATAGTTCCGGAGTCGTTAGGCCGGGCGCGCGCGACACTAAAATGGAAGGCTCACTCGCTGCCCCGATGTTAAACGCGGAGGGGGCGCTCAAGGGGACCCTCGGGGTGGCAAAGCCGGTCTCCTACGATTTTACCGAGCAAGAGTGCGAGTTGCTCATGAAGGCTGGCACACTGATCGCTGATCGAGTCTAGCTATGACTCGCGAGGAAGTTCTTAATCTTTATTTTTTGGATGCCCGCGCAAAGCTGATCGATCTCGCCGCTTTTTTGGATCGAGTGGAACGCTCTCCGGGCGAGGATGATTTTCGACTCCACGCTTTGCGCGCGGCGCTCCATCACTTGCTTGCCTCGGAACCCGACAAGGCCAGCGCGGTGTTGACGACCCTGAGTGATCCGACCATGGAACCGCTCGAAGCCGCCACCACCAAAGGCGCAACCGGAGCGTGGCCGCAGTTCAAAGACTGATGCGATACATCGAACCGCACGCCCACATGGCTAGCCGGGTGACGGACGATTACCTCGCCATGGTCACCGCAGGTTGCCAGGCGGTTTGTGAGCCGGCCTTCTGGGCCGGATTCGATCGAGGATCAGCCGAAGGTTTTCGCGATTATTTTGCGCTCCTTACCGAGCACGAGCCAAAACGCGCCGCGAACTTCGGCCTCCCTCATTTCTCATGGCTCTGCATCAATCCGAAGGAATCGGAAGACACCAAACTGGCGGACGAAGTTCTCGCGATCATTCCCGAGTTCATCCATCGGCC
>JBDTXE010000198.1:0-3607 GCA_040006335.1 Verrucomicrobiota bacterium
TCTGACTATTTTGGCTGTAGCTCGGCGACGATCCGTTCGAAACGCGGATCGCCGCGCAGAGAATCCCATTCCGGATCGAAGCGCAGTGAGCGGTGATCGATTCGACTTTGACCGGCTTCGCCTTGGTCGAAGTCTATGAATTGAATCAGCGAAGCTGAATGCCTCATGGTCATACCCGGCAGGAGTCAGCGCCCCGAGCTGCAACGACTTCAGTAAACCGTCTTGGGCTCCGGGCTGGCCAGAATTTTCTGGAAGCGCGGGTCGTTTCGCAGCGGGTCCCATTCCCAGCGCCACTTCAGCTCGGCCACCGTCATATTGTAGACTCCCTCCTGAACGAGGTCGGCTGGCACGGTCAGCAAATGTTCGATCAACTCGAGCGCAAGGTCCGATTCACCGGTCCGCGCATAGATCAAAGCCAGGCCGGCGGACGCATCGTTCTTTTCCAGCTGCGAAGCGGCCGCCGCCAGCTCAACCGCGCGTCGGCCCTCGTGAATGGCTTCGTCTTTGCGCCCCAGAAAAGCAGCGATCAATCCCAGATTGCTCGCTTTGCTCGTTGATGAGCAGTTTCGAATAACCCACGATGTCGATAAATAGGACATGACCGATCTCGAGCCTGAGATTGTCTTCAGATTCAGGCGCCATTCATCCTCCTCGACTCACGTTTGCTTATCTTCGCAGAGTTTCTGAAAGCGGGGATCTTTCCGGAGCGGATCCCAGACCGGATCGATCCGCAGCGTGACCCTACTGAGATGGTCTCGCCGCCGGCGAAAGATATGAGATAGTCGGTGCCGCCCCCGCGACAGGGACGCTAGCACGAACTTGTCGACCGCAAAATAGCCCAGCGCGACAGTGATCATGCGATCCATCCGCCGCGCGGTTTGCGGCGCGATTGACGCCTCGGGCGCGACTTCGCCAGTCATCGCCTGAGCACGCGCGATGTTTATCTACGTTTCGCGGTGATGCCGCGCCGCCTGTTTACTCCTTCGCCAGCAGTGTACCGGAGCCGGCGATGCACTCCCATTTTCCATTACGCTCCATCCACGTATCGACCCACCCATAGGAACGAGTGAACTCTTTCCCATCATTGTCTTTGCCCTTCTCCGTCGATTTCCCACAAACCGTCGCCACATTCGGTCCGTAGATATTCACGTCCATGCTATCGTTAACCGCCGAGGTATAGGTGTCTTTGTCAGCCTTTATCTTCGTTAGTCTTTGGGCTTTGGTCTGCACTTTGCCCTTGACGTCGACTCCGGAATAATCCGCAGCCAGCAAGCCTTCGACAACGGCCGCTCCATGATCCTTGTTCATCTGCGCTTTGGCCCAGTCGTCTTCCATTTGCTTAAGTTTTGCTTTCACCGCGCTGCTATCGGCTTGCGCGCGTGCCACGGGCACGGCAGCGAAAGCCAGAAGGGTGGTGATTGCCAGAATAGGTGTGATTAATTTCATGATGACTTCTCTTTCTTGGTTGAATTGAACCCAGACTGTTCGGCGAAACCAAAGTAGTCAATGCCTTTCCAAAACGATTTGGAGGCTGCCTCAGTTTGGGTCTAATGGAATTTACAATCGATAACTCACCGACACCTTTTGCATCGAGCCGATAGCAATCAGTGCGCAGACGCGGGAAGGTCGGAATTCCAAATACCAAGAATTGCCTTCCATGTCCCGTCAGCCTGTTTTTTGAAAATCTCGACGTATTTGCCGCGGTCCTTTGCCGGCTTGCCGCTGGCGTCAGTCATTGTCTCTTCATAGGTGCCGCTGACGCAGGCGAGATATCCGGACTTCGCTACTTCCACCTGGTCGGCGGACGATCTCGTTGAGCACATTAAATGACTCGCGCTGCTCATTACTCAGGAGCTTCGAATAGCTAACGATGTCTGTGAACAACACGTGGCCAATCTCGAGATGAGAATCCTGTTCAGCCTCAGCCGACATGCGCGATGAAGGAGCTAGTAGATCGTTTTCGGCTCCGGGCCTTCCAGAATTTTCTGGAAACGCGGATCGCTCCGGAGCGGATCCCACACCCAGCGCCATTTGAGATCGGCCTGCGTCATGGTGAAGACCGTCGCATCATCCAGGTTGGCGGGAAGAGTGAGCAGTTTCTCGATCAGCTTGATCGCTTCGTCCGTTTCACCAGTGCGCGCATAGATCAGAGCGAGCGCCGCGGAGGCATCGTTCTTTTCCAGGACTGAGTAATCCGCGAGTTCGAGCCCGCGGCGGCCTTCCCGAATCGCGTCCTCTTTGCGGCCACGGAAGGCATCGATCAATCCCAGCTCGACATATCTGCTCGCGTCGTCGGGAGTTTCGACCAGAAGCTTCTCGCTCTCTTCACGCGCCGCGACCAGCGCGCTTTCCACGGTGGCTGCATCCGCGCCGCGCGCCACCGCCAGGAGCGCTTCGTTTATTGATTTCGAATTGAAGACGGTCAAATCGTTTGGTGCTCCCGCCGGCATTTCGCGCAGAAAACGTTCCGCTACCGGATAATCGCGCTCCAGCATCGCGAGTTGATACCCCACTTCGGGCGCTGTCCCTGCGGCTGGCTGCACCCCCAGTTTCTTCAAGGGGTCGAGCAGGCCAGTCATGCGGAATTCTCCCCAAGCCCGGCCCTCCTGTAATTGGTAGTCGCTGGGAAGTAGCGCCCTGAGCCGATCGACGGTACGAATCGCCTCCCCCCATTGGCGCACATCGAGAAACGTCACCGTCAGAAGGCCCAGGCTCTTGGTGTCGCGCGGGTCCAGGGTTTCGCCACGTTGCAAGGCAGCGATTCTCTCGCGGAATTTGCCCTGCCGTTTGTAAATCATGGCCCGCATCGACCAGACTTCGGAAGAATTTGGCAACAGTTCCTGCGCGCGCACGAGCTCAGCCAGGGCGGGCTCGGGCTCGCGCTGGCACCAGAAACGGTAGGCAGCGAGCGCGATCCGGGCTTCACCAAGGTTTGGGTTGAGCCGCAATGATTCCTCCGCCTGGGCCAGGGCCTCCTTCCGCTCCGCATCGCTCGAGGACCAAGCGAAGACGTTGAAACTGATGCGGAACGAAAGCCGCGCGCGGGCGAGGGCAAACTTTGGATCGCGCTCGATCGCTTCGCGGTAGAACTTGCTCGCCTCTGCATACTCTTTCTGCTCGGCGCCTAAGCGAATTTCGATCTCTCGCGCGCGCAAATACAGAAGATACGCCTCCGGGTCCTGGGTCGGCTTCGTCGCCACGACGCTTTTCTCGGCCGGGGAGAGGGTGGCCCGCAGTTCGCGCGCGATCTCGACCGCCAGTTCCCCTTGCAACGAAAGCGCGTCCGTTATCGTGCGCTCGTAGCGTTCGGTCCAAAGCTGGTGCTCGTCGCGCGTGTCGATGAGTTGCACATTGACCACCACGCGATTGGCGGCACGACGGACGCTGCCTTGCAGAACGTGCGCGACGCCGAGAATCTTCCCGATCTCGCGCAATTTGCCCCCGACGGCGGCGCCTCGGTACGCGACGACCGAGTTGCGGCCAATGACGGTGAGTTCCTTGATCTTGCCCAGACTGGTCAGGACGTCGTCCTGAATGCCATCGGCAAAGAACGCGTCATCTTTCTCCGCGCTCAGGTTTTCAAAGGGCAGCACCGCAATGCTTTTTT
>JBDTXE010000199.1:0-3593 GCA_040006335.1 Verrucomicrobiota bacterium
TGGATTGGTGCCGATGCTAATGACGCATGGCCAGACGCTGCTCGATCATCCCGAGTTTTTGGAAAGATTGATGGTCGAGGGTGGGCTGCGGCAAATGGCGGTCCACATCGATATGACGCAGGCTGGTCGCCGAGGTTTCCCCATTCAGCGCGTCACTCGCGAGGCCGATTTGCATCCTCTGCGCGAATCATTCACCCAGCTCGCGCTCGATCTGCGCGCTCGCACCGGTTTGCCGCTCGAGCTCGCGCACAATTGCACCGTTACGCAACGGAATCTCGAATTTGTGCCTGAGATCGTTCGCTGGTTCCTCGCCGATCCGCGGCGGACACGCATCTGGCGCATCCTGAGCTTCCAGCCGGAAGCCGACACCGGTCGCACCGTTTTTTCCAAGCTCCCAGCGACACCGGCGATGGTCTGGAAGAAGATTTGCGAAGGAATCGGACAGTCGATCGATGGCAGTGCCTTCATCGGTGGGCACCCCGACTGTAACCAAGGCGTCTCCTTATTGATCTCGGAAACGAGCGGTCATTTCTTACCCCTTCTCCCGCCCGATCCCGAAACACGCAATCTTTTTGCCGAGGTTCTGGAAAAGATGGGTGCGGTTTCGACCATGACGACCGACGGAGATGCGCGCACCGGCTCGCTCGTGCCTTACCGAATCGCCGGGGTTTTCGTGAAGAATCCGACGCTGGCTCTGCGCATTCTCGCGCGCCTGCTTGCTCTTCTAGCGTCGCGAAAGATTCCCTTCGAGTTTGTGCGCGCGCTCGCAGTTGGCCGCGCCCACACGATCAATATCGGCACACATAACTTCATGGATGCGGCTCGCGTGGCGAACGCCGCGAATGATCCGCTCACGAAAAGTCGCCTCGATGCCTGCGTCTTCAAAGGCGCCGTCAGGGATCGTGCCACTGGAGAGTGGGAGGCGGTTCCCATGTGCGCGATGAACCAAAGCCGGTGGCTCGAGCTTTACGACGAGCGTCTCGCTTAACGCCAGCACCCACGGGTCGGGCGCGGGAGGCCCGACCCCGGCGGTTAATCCCCGAGAGATGGCAGGTTTTCTGGAAATGACTGCCATTGCGGGACGCCGGTCTGATCCCAACACCCGGGAACCGCGCAGGATTTTGACTTGGTGGACGCTGGAATTATCGAGGCGAGCGATTCCGACTGCTTCAGCAGAGCTTGGTTGCTCACGTTCACGCGCCCTGCTTACCCGATCGTGCGCTGGAAAAACCAGAAGCTGCCCACGGTCACCACTGCCAGAGCAAGAGCGAAGACCGTACGCGCTCCGGCCACCGGATCCCTGCGGCAGAGTAAAGTGAGAAGTGGCGCGACACAGGCTACGATGCACATCTGACCGATCTCGACCCCGCCATTGAAGGCGGCAAGCGACCAGCCAAGTGCGGCTCGCGGGAGCGCCATCTCTTGAAGCACGCTGGCGAAGCCGAATCCGTGGACCAGTCCGAACCCAAAGGCGAAGAGGACACGCGTATCGGTTGATTTGCGACCCAGCAGCGCGTGCACGCCCACGAAGACGATGCTGAGCGCAATCAACGGTTCGATGAGCCTGGGCGAGGGATTAACAATGCCGAAAGTAGCCAGGCCAAGCGTAATGCTGTGCGCAACGGTGAAGGCGGTTATGATGGTAAGCAAGCGCCGAAGCGTTCCGCCCAGCAGCAGCAACCCAACGATGAACAGAATATGATCCGGCCCGATGAAGATGTGGTGCACACCTTCATAAAGAAACTGTCGCACAACCGCCCCGATGCTTTGCGACGCTAGCGGCATCGTGATCGCGATCTGATTGCCTTCCAGAATCTCCTGCCGGGCCAAATGATCGCCCTGGTACAAGTTCACAAACGTCTTGTGCCGCGAATCGTAGGGGAAGAGGCGGGCCTGAATCGAGGTCTCCGAGGGTAGGCGCGACCACGGGAATTGGAATTTCAGGCGTAAATCCTGCCGGTCCGGAACGGGCTCGATTTTGAGCAATTGCCCTGTCAGCGGAACTCCATCCGCTGCGATGCGCAGTCTCGCGAGAACGTTGCCGGCTAGGGTCGCGCGTTGTTGCCAGAGGATTTCCGGTTGCAACAGCATGCCCGGCTCGACTTCGGGCAAATCGTGGGCGAGATCGCTGGTGGAAGCAGTCACGACCGCCTCAAGCTGCTCCGCGGCGGGGTGGAGATCTATAAAGCTGGTTGGTTCCGAGTGCGCCCGGGCTGCGTGCGCCAGTAATGTAACGGCAGCGCCAATGAGCCAGCTGATCCCACGCCTTCTACTGTTCTGGCGGAACATTAGTGGTCGCCACCGACCTCTCGCCGCCAAGATCGCGCAGCGTCTCAAAGGCAATAGGCGCCTGGTGCAGGTTAAAGCGCGGGCACCAGTTCACGGCGGTGTCGAGGTATTTCGAAGCCACGACGCGATCGCCCAATTTCGCCGCGATCATCCCGGCATGAAACAGGATTTCCGGATCGGGCGTGTCGTGGCTCAGGGCACGCGAGATCGCTTCCCGGGCTTTTTCCAGGTCGCCGTTCTTGAAATAAACCCAGGCCAGCGTGTCAGCTTCGATGACGTTTTTCGTCAGCTTGCGCTGCTCGGCCATGCGCAGCGCATCGACCAGATTGCGATCGTGGTCGGCATCGAAGCGGGCCATCTGCATGTGATCATGGCCTTTCCGGGCGACATGAACCGCATGGAGTTCTTCCGCTTGCCGGTAGTATTTTTCTGCTTCCGCGTGTTGACCGGCGGCGGCAGCAAGATCGCCCAGCGCGGCGTCAGCTTCGATATTCGGCGCGACTTCCAGCACGCGCCGGTATAGCGCTTGTGCGGCGGAGTAGTCGCGGAGCGCGGTCTTGATCCGACCGGCGACGAGCAACACTCGCATGTTACGGGGAGCGGACGCCAGAGCCGGAGCGATTGTTTGGTCAGCCGGCAAGTAGGCCCCATCCTGAAAAAGCATGAGAGCGAGTTGCGCCCGGCACCAGGCGGTATTTTCTGCGAAAGGCGATCCAGCCCGAAGCGCCTTTTCCATGAGAGCGAGCGCTTTCGGGCGGTTCCCAGTCATCCAGAGCAGATGAGCGCCGCGGCTGTAGGAAGAGAGGTCAGGACGCAAGTCCGCCATTTTCTGGTAATCGCGGAACGCTCCATCGTAGTCGTCCAGCTCGAGTTCGGCGTCGCCCCTAATGCCGTAGGACGCGGCGTTATTGGGATCGATCGCGAGCGCCTTATTTGCCCAGACAATGCTGTCCTCGAAGAGATGTCGATCGCCATTTACCCACGCCAGGCCCGCCAGGGCATCGACTCTTCGCGGGTCGAGCAGATTCGCCCGCGTGTATGCCATCTCGGCGGGGTCGTAGAGACTTTCGTCTGCGGTATCGCGTGCTTTTTGCATGACCGCATCAGCCAGGTGAATCCAGGAAGAAGCATTCTGCGGTTTGTGACTGGCTAAGAGGCGCGCCTTCGTGATCGCCCGATCGGTGGGCGAATCGCCTTTACTCTCAGGAATAAGCGCCAGGATTTTCCCCGAACTTGGAGCCGCGCTTTCGGAGACGAGGAGGGCTGAGCGGACCGGCTTTCTTTTCTCGAAATACCGGGATGCC
>JBDTXE010000200.1:0-3539 GCA_040006335.1 Verrucomicrobiota bacterium
GCAGCAGCTCATTCAGCGGTTTGCCGTCGCCTTCCGTCGCGCCGATTTGAAACTCGCGCCGAAGGTCGGCTGCCATATCCGGAATTTTCTTTAGCGCGGTCAACTCCGCTTCGCTCGGCGGCTTGATATCGTCATAGAAGCCTTTGATCAGAATGTGGCCGCTTTCATCGCGCATCGAATCCAGCAGATGCGTCAGTCTCATCACCGGGTTCGGCACCCAATTGCCGTAATGCCCGTCGTGCAGGCCCTTGATTGGTCCGTAAATCGTTAGTTCGAGATCGACCGTGCCGCGCGCGCCGAAGAAAAGTTCCGCCCGCCCGCTCTGATGAACCGGACCATCGCAAAGAATCCACGCCTCCGGGCGGAGGTCCTTGGGATACTTGGCCAGAAACTGCGCCAGATGAGGCGAGCCGGCTTCTTCTTCCCCTTCAAAAACGAAACGAATGTTTACTTTCGGCGCCAGTTCGTTGGCCCGCAGGGCGTCGAGCGCGGCGAGCATGGCGATGATCGGCGCCTTGTCGTCACCGGCCGCGCGCGCGTAAAGACGCCACTCGGGATCGATCGCTGGCGCGTGCTGCCAATCGAGATCGCGTCCGGAAGCGTCGCGCATGACCGGCACCCAGGGATCGCTTTTCCATTTCGCGGGATCGACCGGTTGACCGTCGTAGTGGGCATAGAACGCAAGCGTGCGCTTCGCCCCCGGCACCGGGAAATCGCCGATCACGATGGGTGGCACCTCAGGGAGCGTGAGAAGCTTCGTCTTGAGCCCGCGTTTCTCCAGCAGCGCGCGAATCATGGTCGCGTTCTTTTGAATGTTGGCGGTATCGCTGGCCAGATCAGGGATGGCCAGCAGGTCGGAGAATTCCGTGAGGATCTGCTGCTCATGCTGCGTTCGCCAGATCCTCGTCGTCTCGGCGACGCCAGCAGGCTCGGTGGCCTGGATTATGCCGCTAACGAGAAATAGAATTATGCCGGCGCACCACTTCATCTCAGTTCCGCGGTCGCGCCCTCGATCTTGCGCCACGGCTCGGCCCGCCCACCGAGCTTCTGGGCAAGGAATTCCTCCAACCGCCCATAGAAATCGATCTGATTCTCGGGCCGCGCGAAGCCGTGTCCTTCATCGGGATAAACCACGTAGGTCACTTCGCGTTTGGCTGCGCGCAGCGCCGCGACTATCCCATCCGTGTTCGCGATGGTCACGCGCGGATCGTTCTTCCCCTGGCCAATGAGGAGAGGCGCGCGAATTTTATCCACGTGATAAAGCGGCGAGACCTTGCGGTTTAATTCGGCGTCGTGATCGAAATCACCGCCCCGTCGGCGCCAGCGCGCCATGATGTTGGCCCAATAGCTCGGGAATGAACGGAAGAGGGTGGCAAGGTCGGCCGGCCCGACCCCATCCACGCCGCAGGCAAACAGATCGGGTCGCAGCTCGAGCGCGAGCAGCGTCGCGAAACCGCCGCCCGACCACCCCATGGCGGCGATGCGTTTGGGATCGGCGATACCTTGAGCGATAGCCCACTGGGTGGCGTCGAAAAGATCCTCCTGCGTGCCGCGACCCCATTCGTTCGTCCCGGCATTGAGAAACTTGAGGCCGAACCCAGTCGAGCCACGGTAGTTTACCTGCAAAACGGCGTAGCCCCGGTTGGCGAGGAGCTGCACCTCGGGATCGTAATTGGCGTCATCGCGATACCATGGGCCGCCGTGGATAAGCAGAACGAGCGGGAGATTTTTCGCCGGTATCCCCGCCGGCGTCGTGAGGTAACAAGGGAGAACGAGCCCGTCGCGTGCCTTGATTTCCAAGGCCTGCTTGGGCGCAAGCGTCGCCTTCGTTAAAGCCGGCTGCTCGTCATAGAGCTTAGTCAGTTTCTGCGCGGCACGATCGAAGACGTAATAGACCGCCGGAGCGTCGCTGCGCCTTTCGGCGACGATCCACTTCCGGTCCGCCTGATCGCGACTGACGAGATCGAGGAAGCCGCGCGCCGTCTTCGCCATCGTCTCGAAATCCGATTGCATCGCCGCATCGAGAAACACCCAGTGCGGCGTGCTGTAATCGAAGAGGACGGCCTGGATGGCGTGCGTCTGCGGATGGCTTAGCGGGGTCGGTCCATCGCCCAAGCCGCTATTCTCAACATCGGCCTGCGCGTCTTCCGCCACCACGCCCAGTTCCTTCCCATCGCGCAGATCCACCTTAACGAGACGTCCTTTGTCGGAATGAAGAGCCGACTGAATGATGATACTCTTCCCCTCCGGATCGAACCCGGCGACGAGCGAGCCGCCTACGACCTGCCCGGCGAAGAGCGCCTGCTCGAAGGGCATGACGACGAGATCGCGCCACGGCTTCCCGGCGGCATCGCGCAATCGCACGACCGAATTGCCCGTCTTACCGTCGAAGGCCGTCGCCGCGCGAATGACGAAGTCGTTGTCGGTCTCCCAGGTCAGGACATCGCCGGGATTCTGCGCCTCCAGTGTGATCGCACCGTTCTCGAGATCCACTCGATACATATCGAACGCCTCGCGATCGCGGAGATTGAGCGCGACAAGAACGAAGCGCGGATGTTGCGCGTCGGTCAGAACATTCTGCGCCCGGATCCCGCGAAAAGGCGTGAGGTCACGCACTACACCACTCGTGAGGTCAGCGGAAAAGAGATGCTGGATTTCGTCACCAGCATTGTCCTGCAGGTAAAGGATGCGATGCCCATCTCCAGCCCAGGCATACCAATCAATCGGGCGGTGTTCTTCGCTAGTGACAGCGCGCGAATTGGAGCCGTCGATGGAACTCACCCAGACATTGACCACGCCCGCTTTATCAGGTGCCAGCCAGGCCAGCTGCTCACCGTCGGGCGACAGCGACGGGCGAGAACGGCTGGGGCTGCCAAAGAGTGTTGCCCGGGGAATGATCGGCGGGAGTTCGCCCTGCGCAGAAGAAAGCGCCAGAAAAACCGCAAGGCAGAAGAGACGCTTCATCCGCCTGGCCTAGCGCTTCGCGGATTTCCTGCTCTTCTTCGCGGACTGAGGTCGCGGTTGCGCTGGCGGCTCAGAGCTAGCGGAAGCTGCCTTGGACGAGCCGCGCACGTAATAGGGCCCGTGCAGATTAAGCAGCGATTCCATGAGCAGTTGGTCGTCGCTGGAGCAGGCGCAAAGTACGACCGCTTCGCGGCAACCTTCCCCCGCGAGGTAGGCATGGCCCATGTTGGAATCGATGTAGGCCGACTCGCCCACTCCCAGCGCGATCGGATCATAAAACTCGGTGTGCAGCATTACCGTCCCTTCCAGCACGTAGGCGTATTCCTCGCCGGAATGCCGCACCAGCGGCCCGAACTGTTCAAGGCTCTTGGCTCGCACGTGCGCGATGATCGGGATCATCCTTTTCCGCCGCAATTCCGGGCAGAGATAATAGTAATCGTAGTTCGGCGTTTTCACGCGCACGGCGTCGGTGATTCGCCCGATGCTGCGCCGTGCCGTGACCGGGGCTTCGGAGGGAATGTCGGACTGGGCCAGCAGTTCCGACATCGACATGTTCAGGCGCTGACTGAGTAATT
>JBDTXE010000201.1:0-3472 GCA_040006335.1 Verrucomicrobiota bacterium
AGCGAAAGCGTCTCGCTTTCGCGAACTTCGAAAAGATCGTTTGGGCGAGACGCCAAACCCGGCGGGCGGGACGCCCACCCTACCCGGACAACAGAAGATCGCGTGGAGCGACTGCTCGATGCCTTCGGGCGCGAAAATGTCTATCTCGAGATTCAGCGTCACTTTCTTCGGGCCGAAGAACGGACTAATCGCGCGTTGATCGATCTAGCCTCGAAGTTTCGCCTGCCGCTCGTCGCTACCAACGGCGTGCAATACGCCAAACCTTACGGCCGCGAAGTCCTCGATGTCTTCACCTGCATGCGCGAGCACACTCATCTCGATCTCGCCGGTCGACTGCTCAGCCAAAACGCGGAACGCCACCTCAAGAGCGACGCCGAAATGCGCGCGCTCTTTCGCGATCTCCCTGATGCCATCACCCATAGCGAACGCCTGGCCGATCGCCTCCAGTTCTCGTTAGAAAACATCGGCTATTCTTTCCCCGATTTTCCGGTCCCGGCCGGACATAACATGGCTTCCTTTCTGCGCACCATCGTCCTCTTCGGCGCGCAACAGCGTTACGCCGCCATCAGCAAACAAGTCCGCCAACAGCTCGATTTCGAACTCGCGCTTATCACCAAATTGGGATTCGCCGGCTATTTCCTGATCGTGTGGGACCTCGTCAATTTTTGCCGCGACAACCACATCATGGTGCAGGGACGAGGCAGCGCCGCCAATAGCGCGGTTTGTTATTGCCTCGGCATCACCCCGGTCGATCCGGTGAGTAATAATCTGGTCTTCGAGCGCTTCCTAAACGAGAGCCGGAAAGGCTGGCCCGATATTGACCTCGATCTGCCCAGTGGCGATCGCCGCGAGCGCGTCATCCAGGAAGTCTACCGGCGCTACGGCAAACATGGCGCGGCCATGACGGCCAACGTCATCACCTATCGCGGGAAAAGCGCGGCGCGCGAGATCGGCAAGGCCTTGAACTTCTCACCGCACATTCTCGAGCGCTTTTCCCATCTCTTTGCCAGCGGTGACTTTCCGCACACCCTCGAATTGGCCCCCCAGATCAAACAGGCCGGCCTCCCCGCCGCACATCCCAGGATGCCAGCATTCGTTAGATTATATCGCGCGATTTACGGACTGCCGCGGCATCTGGGCCAGCACAGCGGCGGCATGATCATTTGCCAGAACAAGCTCAGCAGTTTTGTCCCGCTGGAAAATGCCTCCATGCCCGGTCGCGTCGTCGCGCAATGGGACAAGGACGATTGTGAGGATCTCGGGATCGTGAAGGTGGACCTGCTCGGGCTCGGCATGATGGCGGTGATGCAGGACGCCTTTGAGCTTTGTCGCGAACGTGGCCGGCCGCTCGATCTGGCGCACCTCCCGAAAAATGACGCCGCCACTTTTGCCATGATGCAGCAGGCGGACACAATCGGGGTTTTCCAGATCGAAAGTCGCGCGCAGATGGCGACGCTGCCGCGGATGAAGCCACGCTGTTTTTACGATGTCGTCATCGAAGTGGCGATCATCCGTCCCGGCCCGATCCAGGGGGACATGGTGCATCCTTATCTGGCCCGGCGTGCGGGCAAGGAGCCCGTGACTTATTTCGATGAGCGCTTAAAACCGGTGCTTGAACGCACTCTCGGTGTCCCGCTCTTTCAGGAACAGATGCTCAAGATCGCCATGATCATGGCAAATTTTTCCGGGGAGGAAGCGGAGGAATTGCGGCGGGCGCTCAGTTTCCATCGCTCGGAAGAACGGATGGATCGCGTGAGCGTGAAACTGCGCGAGGCGATGAAAAACAACCACGTCGCGCCGGAAGTAATCGAGAAAATCCTGCAAGCCATTACCTCTTTCGCGCTCTACGGCTTCCCTGAGTCGCACGCGATCAGCTTCGCCATTCTGGCCTACGGCAGCACCTACTTAAAAGCGCATCGCGCGGCGGAGTTTTACGCCAGCCTGATCAACAACCAGCCGATGGGATTTTACGCGCCAGCGACGATTGTGAAAGATGCTGTCCGGCACGGGGTGAAAGTGCTGCCCGTGTGCGTGGCGCGCTCGGAGTGGAATTGCCTGGTGATATCCGATCACGCCATTCGTCTCGGTTTTTGCGTGATCAGTGGCTTGCGCCGCGAGCATGGCAACGATCTTTTGCGGGCACGACAAACAGAGGTGTTCTCCTCGCTCGAAGATCTGCGGCGGCGCGTGCCTCTAACAAAGGATGAACTTCGGACTCTCGCCCACCTCGGGGCGTTGAACTGTTTCGCCGAGCATCGCCGCAGCGCGATGTGGCGAGTGGAAGAAACGCCGGACGAAAATTTGTGGACCGTCTCGGGTCGGGTGGGCGTCTCGCCCGCCGGTGAACGCGTCTCGCGTTCGCCAACTTCTCGTCACACGGAAGACGTTTTGAGGAGCAAAAGATCGTGCGGGCGCGACGCCCATCCTCTCCGAGAATCGCCGCTGCCGCCCATGACCATGGCCGAGCGCATACGAGCCGATTACGAACAAATGAATCTCACCACCGGCCCGCACCCGATGAAGTTGCTCCGCGACAAATTACCGGATGTCTGGCGCGCGAGCGATTTGCCCCAGGCGAAACACGGTTCGTCCGTGCGCATCGCTGGCAATGTTATCTGCCGCCAGCGGCCGGGAACGGCCAAGGGCTTCGTTTTCATCAGCCTCGAGGATGAGACCGGGGTCGCAAATGCGATCGTCACGCCTGATTTATTTGAAAAAATGCGGCTGCTCATCACCGAAGAGCCTTTTCTGACCATCGAAGGAGCGGTGCAGAACACGGATGGCGTGGTGCTGATTAAGGCGCAGAAAATCCTGTCGCTCGCCCACGAGGGTCTGAGCGCCTCGGAGTCGCACGACTTTCACTGAAGCCGCCTACGCCGCTACTATCTTACTCACCCGCGTGACGTTTGGATGTATCCTTGGGCGGGGCGATTTCCTGCGCCGGCGCATTCCCAATCCAATCCGTGTGGTAAATCCCCGGCTTATCCACGCGCTCGTAAGTGTGCGCACCGAAGAAGTCGCGCTGGGCCTGCAGAAGATTGGACGGCAGACGCGCCGAACGATAACTGTCGAAATAGGCCAGTGATGCACTAAAGGCCGGAGCGGCGACCCCGCCGTTAATGGCGGCGCTGATGGCAACGCGCCAATTCTGCTGCGTCTGTGCGAGAATGTCGGTGAAGTAGGGATCGAGCAGCAAATTGTGGAGGTGCGGATCGCGTTCGTAAGCTTCGGTGATGCGATTGAGAAACTTCGCGCGAATGATGCAACCGCCGCGCCAGATGGTAGCGATGTCTCCGAAATTCAGCTCCCACTTGTAAGCCGTGCTGGCCGCGCCGAGCAGCTCCATTCCCTGGGCGTAGGACACAATTTTGGAAGCATACAGGGCGTCGTGCACCGCTTGAATGAGCGCGTTGCGGTCACCTTGAAACTTCGGAAACTCCGGCTGTGGCAAAATCTTGGAAGCGTTGACCCG
>JBDTXE010000202.1:0-3472 GCA_040006335.1 Verrucomicrobiota bacterium
GTCCCATGGGCCCGCCAGAGCCGCAGCACTTCGTCCTGCATGCGCATCCGGGTGAAGGCGTCGAGAGCGCCCAGCGGCTCATCGAGCAGCAGCACCCGCGGATGATTAATCAATGCCCGCGCGAGCGAGACGCGCTGAGCCATGCCGCCAGAGAGGTGGTGAGGAAAGGAATTGGCGAAAGCTTCAAGGCCTACCAGGCGCATGAACTCGTCGACCTCGGCGCGTTTCTCCCGAAGCACGCCCCGGGCGACGAGGCCTGCCTCGATGTTCCGCCGCACAGTCAACCACGGGAAGAGGTTTGGATCTTGAAAGACGAGCCCGCGTTCCGCGCTCGGCGCGGTGATCGGCTCCGTGCCGACCGCGACTACCCCGCTGGTGGGCGTGGTCAGACCAGCGATCATCCGCAAAAGCGTCGACTTGCCGCAGCCACTCGGGCCGACAATCGAAACGAGTTCGCCGGCGGCGACGGAAAGGGAGACGTCGTCCAAGGCGAACGCACCGGGAGTGATACCGCCATCGGGCGACTTGAATTCCATGACCACGTTCCTGACTCGGATCGAGGCCGCCTCGGTTGAAACCTGATTGGCAGCAACAGCTACCATTTGATAACTCCCTTCTGCCAAACGAGAACACGGTCACGGACCTTAAAGAGCACTGTCATAATGGTGGAAAAAAATGCGGCCATGATGACGAGGGCGCCGAAGACTTTGCCGTACTCCGCCCAGCCCTGGGCCCAACTCACATACCAGCCGAGGCCGGACTTAACGCCGACGGTTTCAGCGACCACGAGAGTTAGGAACGAGGTGCCGAGCCCCATGAAGAGACCGATAAAGATATTCGGCAGCGCCGCGGGGATCGCGACCCGAAAGATCAGATAGGCGCGCCCCGCCCCTAGGGTGCGGGCGACGTCGAGATAGGAGGTGCGGGTGTTGGCAATACCGGAAGCAGTTAACATCGTAACCGGGAACCAGACAGCGAGCGCGACCAGACCCGTGGCGGACCACAGGGCGGAGGGGGCTACGACCATTGCGAGAGGAATCCACGCGGTCGCCGGGATGGGGCCGACGACTTTTAGCAGCGGCATGCCCCAGTAGCGGGCATGAGGGAACCAGCCAATGGTAACGCCCGTGATCAGGGCTATGACTGTGCCGATCGCATAACCGCTGAGCAATAGAGCGAGCGAATGCCAGGTACTGTCGAAGAGAAGGGCGCGATCGCTCGCGAGGGCGGCCATGACCGCCTCGGGGCCCGGAAAGTACGGGAGCGGCAACCATCCCATGCAGGTGGTGACGAATTCCCAGAGGCAGGCGGCCATCACTGCCGCGCCCAGAATCGGGCACATCTGGCGCATCCAACGCCGAAGGGGTAACGAAAAAACCTGGCCGATCGCCATTGCGACCCCGACGCAAAACATGACCCTTAGGAGCATCGGGTAGAGATGCGTCGAAGGAAGCGGTTCGCTCTTGGGCACGAAATAATGCACGGCAAGGCCGATCGCCGCCGCCGCCGGGAGGGCAAGCAGGGTCTGCGGACGTGACTTCATCACCACGGGAGCCAATACGGGCTTCCTGACTCTTTCGGTCACGTTCGAGAGAGGTCGCGAGGTCGAGACGGGCGCCAACATTTCGATATTTTTTGAAGCGGTATTCATTTGTCGGCTAACATTTTCTTCTGGACGCACGCTGCGTCGGGGTCTGCCAGATTCGGGGCTTCCTGGTCTGGCTGATCGAACATTTTTCTGCGGCAGCAAGAATCTTCCGTATCCAGCTGAATCAGCTTCGCGTAGAGGCGGATGTCTTCGTTGGGATCGACCTGACCTCCGGGGACTTTTTCCACCTGGACGGTCTTGATCCACTCGTCGGTGACGCCATCGAGGTGTTGGAAGGCGCGGTTCGCCAACGCTTCGGTATCAGTGTTTGGCGAAAGCATTTTTGCCTGTCTCATCTCCTTGGCGGCGGAATGGAGGGTCTGCGCAGCGAGGGTGACGGACGGAATGTATTTCAAGCGGCTGAGCGCGATGGTGTTTAGCTCAACCGTTGAAGCGAGATATTTTTTATCCACCGCCAATTGTGCCGCCGCCTTTGGGTTTTGCTGCACCCACACGGCCCCTTTCAAGATCGCCCGGGTGGCCCGCGCCGCGGTGTCGGGATTCGCGTCGATCCATTTGCCGTTGGCGATGATTTCGCAGCAATATTCGCTCGCGTAAGGTTCGTCCGTCGCCTCATCCATGCCCTCGATGTTTCTCGCCCTCCCATCTGCGACCAAGAGGGTTCCGATTGGCTCGGCGTTGGCCACCGCATCCACTTCTCCCTTGGTCAATGCCAATCCCAGCTCGCCCGCTGGAAAAACCTTCCAGGTAATTTCCGTGCTGGGATCGATCCCGTGAGTCCCCAGGACCCGGTTGGCAAAGACGAACGGAGGCGTGCCCATTCCCGGGACTCCGATTCGTTTTCCTTTCAAATCCTGGATTTTATGGATCGGACTGTTCACCGCGGTTTGGACGCGCAGGCAGCCGGTGTGCACGCCGCCGAGGAATCGCACATCCAGGCCCTGTTCGATTGGCTTGAGGAAATACATCACGAGATGGTGGGTGATGTCGTAGCTGCCGAGCGCGAGATTATCTTTGTAATTCGCCCAACTGCACTTCACCAATTCTGGTTCGAGTCCTTCGGCCTTAAAAAACCCTTTCTCGTAAGCCGTGTAGATGGGCGCTTCACAGGTCAGCCCGATAAAGCCGATCTTCACGTGCTTCGAATTGAGGACTTTCGTTGTGCTCGCCTTCTTGCTGCAGCCGGCGAGGAGAAAAAGTCCGCACAAAGCAAAACCGGTTGTTCTGTGAATTTTCATAAAGCTCATGCGTCAGAAGCTCCGACGATAGAACAATAAGCAAGACCTATGCGAGGAAAATCTTCGTGACTTTCTCGTGGCCTTGCCAATCCCGGTGAATCCGGACAATCTAGGCAGGAATGACGCACGAATTGCTCGAGATTCGCCACCTGCGCTACTTCCTCGCCGTGGCGGAGGCCGGAAGTTTTAGTCGGGCCGCCAATCGCCTGGGCACTTCCCAGCCTAATGTCTCACAGCAGATGCGCGATTTAGAAGCGGCCTTGCGCATCTCCCTTTTCCAGCGAAAAGGCAGACGCATTTTCCTCACCGCGACCGGCTTGATTTTTCAGGAGCGCGCGCGCGCGATCCTACGGCAGATCGAGAATGTTCTCGAGGAGGTCAGCACCGAGCCCGGGCAGATGCGGGGCGCGCTCCACCTCGGGGTTGTGCCCATTCTTAATGTCGCCCTCATGCCCCAGCTCTTGGGGATGTTCGCGGAAAATCATCCCGGGATCAGCCTGGATGTCGAAGAAATTTCCTCGACGGAAATCGAGACCGCGCTCGAAGAAGGCCGGATGGACGTCGGCCTCGGCTTTCTCACCCGCCATTCGCCGAACCTGCGCTACGAACGCCTCTGCACCGATGA
>JBDTXE010000203.1:0-3440 GCA_040006335.1 Verrucomicrobiota bacterium
GATGAGCACCGCACCCATTGGCCTTTCCTGCGCGACCGCCGCATCGATGCCTACGAGGGCATGCAGCAGCGCCTGATCGATTAGGAGAGTTGCGCCGCCACGGGGTCGCAATAGGATGCGCGATGTCTGAATCCGAAGTGGCAGTGATTAAAACGAGTGAGGGCGAGATGGTGATTGAACTCTGGCCCGACGTGGCTCCAAAGACGGTGGAGAATTTTAAGAAGCTGTCCGGGGAGAATTTCTACGACGGCACCGCCTTCCATCGGGTGATCAAGGGCTTCATGATCCAGGGCGGAGATCCGCTAACGAAAGATGAATCAGCACAGGGGCGTTGGGGCACCGGCGGCCCGGGTTATCAGGTGAAGGCCGAATTTAACGAGAAGTCTCATCGCCGTGGCGTGATCTCGATGGCGCGTTCGCAGGACCCGAACTCCGCCGGCAGTCAGTTTTTCCTTTGCCACCAGGATTCGAAATTTCTCGATCGCCAATACACGACCTTTGGTCAGCTGATCAAAGGCGAGGAGGTGCTGGATAAAATTGCGAACACGCCGACGAAAACGCCTGATCGCCCGGTGGCGCGCATGCACATCGAGAGCGTCCGGATCGAGCCGGCGCCGGTTGCGGCCTGACCGGCATTTTACACCCACGCAGTCGCGGCTGTAGCTTGTGGGATGAAACGCATACTTCTCCTCGTTGTCGCCGCATCGCTCGTCGGCACACTCGGCGCTTTTGCTGGTGACATCACCAAAGCCATCGCGGTGCTGCACCCGACTCAGGGCAGCAGCGTAGGCGGCACGGTCACGTTCACTGCGGATGGGGACACCGTGAAGGTGGTCGCCGACCTCACCGGGCTGACCGCGGGCAAGCACGGGTTCCATATTCATGAGTTCGGCGATTGCTCCGATCCGAAGGCGGCGTCCGCCGGCGGTCATTTCAATCCGGCGAATCATCAGCACGGTGCCCCGGATGCGACAGACCGTCACGCTGGCGATCTTGGTAATATCGAGGCGGACGCCAGCGGCAAAGCGCACCTCGAGATGACGGACCAAATGATGAAATTGTCGGGCGCGGATTCGATCGTGGGCCACGCGGTCATCGTGCACGAAAAAGCAGACGATCTGAAAACGCAGCCGACCGGCGATGCCGGTGGGCGTCTCGCGTGCGGCGTGATCGGGATTGCGAAGCCGTAATTTCTCCCGTCGTGGTGGCGGATTTACTAACGATTAGCGAGGTTCGGCAGCGGGCGCAGGATGGATTCGTCTCGGCGCGGGTGCACGCCCGGGTGGAGGAATCAGCCGCGGAATTGACCCGCGAGGGCAAACCATATTGCAAAATCCTCCTCGCCGATGCGTGCGATCGCCTTCCGCTGCGAGTCTGGAGCGATCATCCAGATTATCGAGTCTGCGGCGCGCTCGGTGGAGGCGATTTCGTCGAGATTAACGGCGAGTTTGCGCAACATCAGCAATATGGGCTCGAAGCACGGAAGTGGAATGTGCGCACGCTCAATCCGGAAGAGCGAACAGAGCTGTTGGCGGGGCCGCCCGCGTTGCGCGCGAAACAAGCGGCGGATTTCGATTTCATCCGCGACACCGTCGCCACCGTCAACGATCCACGGCTCCGCCAGCTCGGAGAACTCTTCCTGAGCGATTTCGGCGAACGTTTCCGTCGCAGCGCGGCGGCGCGAAATTACCATCACGCGCGGCGTGGCGGCCTGGTCGAGCACACCGCGCAGATGATGCGCGCTGCTGTCTCCTTGAGCGGGATTTATCCCGAGCTGAATCGCGATTTGCTGCTCGCAGGCGTCCTCTTCCACGACTCCGGCAAGCTCTGGGAAAATCACGTTGCGGAAAACAGTTTCGCGATGGCATTCGACGAGCGCGGGGAATTGATGGGGCACATCACGATCGGGCTCGAGCTGGTGAATGCGCTCTGGCGCAAATTGCAGACCGAAGAAAACGCGCGCGCTTGGGAAAACCTGACACCAACCTCGGACGACTGCCGATTGCACCTGCTCCATCTGATCGCTGCGCATCACGGCGACATGCAATTCGGTTCACCCGTTTTTCCGAAGACACCCGAAGCGCAGGCGTTGCACTACATCGATAATCTCGACGCGCGGCTGGAGATGTTTTTCGCTGGTTACACCACCGCCAAACCGATCGCTGATCGAATTTTCGATCGGGTGCGGCCGTTGCCGGGAAATCTCGTTCAGCCGCTGGGGAAGTTTGAGGGCGCCACGGTTGCAGCTCCCGGGTAGCGAGTTTGCCGAAGATTGTTTCGGCGAGACGCCGAAACCGGCGCGCGAGACGCGCACCCTACCCGAGACGTCGCTTCGCCTCGGCTAAATATTGCTCGTCGATCTCAAAGCCGATGAATTTGCGCACGCCGCAATTCCTGGCGGCGATCGCGGAATTCCCGAGGCCGAGGAACGGGTCGAGCATCGTTTCGCAGCGCTCGACTCCGTGCAGCCGGATGCAATTCTCCGCCAGCGCCACGGGAAAGGTCGCGGGATGGGGCCTTTCCTTGTCGCGCCGCTGGATTGTCTCGTAGGGAATGAACCAGGTATTCCCGCGACAACGCCGATCGCGTCCCGCCGTGTGCGACCAGCGCGAGATATTGCTTTTGTCCTGGTAGGGCACGCCGAGCGCGAGCCGGTCGAGCGGCGTTTTGCCTTCGAGCGTGAGATGAAAAATGTATTCGTGGCAGTCGTTCAGGAAGCGGCGCGAGTTGATCGGCTTAAAATGGCCCCGCGAAATCCACCCGCCATCTTTCTCTTCGAGACTGATCGATTTGATCCAGTGAATCGTGTTCTGCAGCACAAAGAGATCACGCAGTTCGAGCACAAATTCGTGCGGAAACAACGGGTTGGAAGGGGACGCGCCTACGTTCAGGAAAAATGAGCCGCCTGCTTTGAGGGTGCGTGCAATCTCCGAGGCCCACGTTTTACACCACGCGAGATAATCTTTGCGCGCGGAGCGATCGGAAAAGGTGGAATAGCGCACTCCCAGGTTGTAGGGCGGAGAAGTGACAACAAGATCGATCGATTGCGCTGGCAGTGGACGCATTCCGTGGAGACAGTCGCCCGAAATTAGGGTCAGGTGGGTCATGATGCGCGGGAATGGTTCCGTGGCGGTTTAGACGAACGATCGCGAGGTTCCTCGCTTTCGCTCGGGATGACAGATTTGCTTTCGAGACGTCGCAGCCATGCGCGGACTTTAAGGGTCGTTATTCACGCGTACAAGGTCATTCGCGGGCGGCGGCTTTGCGCCTATGTTTCCATTCATGTCCGATAAGCCGGCGCGCCTCAAAATTGCCGATCGCGAATTTTCTTCGCGGCTGCTTGTTGGCACCGGCAAATTTTCTTCCAACGAGAGCATGCGCGAGGCGCTGGAAGCGAGCGGCACCGAGATTGTGACGGTAGCGTTGCGACGCGCTGATCT
>JBDTXE010000204.1:0-3414 GCA_040006335.1 Verrucomicrobiota bacterium
GAATCGCTTTCGCTTTCTATTCCTCCGGTTACTGAGATGTTTCACTTCACCGGGTATCGCGCTGCTCCTGCTATGTATTCACAGAAGCGCGAGCAAGTATTACCTCACTCAGGTTATCCCATTCGGAAATCTACGGGTCAAAGCGTGTTTGCCGCTGTCCGTAGCTTATCGCAGCTTACCACGTCCTTCATCGCCTATTGGCACCAAGGCATCCATGATGCGCTCTTTGTAGCTTGATCAATCTGTTCGGTCTTTCGACCGAGATTCTTTGATAACTGAAACTCTCTCGCCGCCTTGCGGCAGCGACTTGATTTCAGACTCAGCTCTTAAAGTTGTATTTTCTTACTACCCTGTATGTAGATGTCAAAGAACCAGCCGTCCGCGCACATCCGGGCATAAAAAACACCCAATTTTTCCGAGTCCAATAGCGTTGCCGCTCTCGGCCCGGGACAAAATTGAGTGCCAATTTGCAGTCCCTGATGTGCCAGAACACAACTCCGTCCGCATTGCTGCCTCGGGAGTTCCCGCGCGAAGCGGGATGTCATAGTAGCGCATGTCGCGGGGTCGTCAACTCGCACGCGTGAGAAAATTCACATTTTGGTAAAGCGTTCTAGGATAGAGACTTCGATGGCCATTAGCACCTTCGGCGATTCGAATACGAATAGAAAAGCGCGGCGTTCTCAGATGCGCTAAAGTAGGTGATGCAACGCAGCGATGGCCGTGCTCAGGAACAGCTTCGCCCAGTCACGTTCGAACTGAATGTGGCCCCGAATGCCACCGGCTCTGTCCTGGTCAGCATGGGTAATACCCAGGTGATATGCGGGGTAATGATTGACGAGGCGGTGCCCCGTTGGATGAAGGAGCAGGGAGTGAGCGGTGGCTGGCTGACGGCGGAGTATTCGATGTTGCCGTATGCGACGCATACTCGAAAGCCTCGCGATATTACCAAAGGCCGGCTGGACGGGCGCAGCACGGAGATCCAGCGCCTGATCGGTCGCGCCCTCCGAGCTGTGGTCGATCTGGAAAAACTCGGCCCCCGCACGATGTGGGTGGATTGCGATGTCTTGCAGGCGGACGGCGGCACGCGCACGGCCGCGATCACCGGCGCCAGCCTGGCGGTGGCGGTCGCCTGCCAGAGACTGGTGCAGGAGGGAAAGCTGATCGAGCTGCCCATTCGGAAATTAGTCGCGGCGGTGAGCGCCGGGGTGATGGAAGGTTCAATTTTGCTCGACCTCAACTACGAGGAAGACAGGGCTGTGAGTGTCGATTTCAATTTCGTCGCCACGGAAGAGGGCGAGTTCGTCGAACTCCAGGGCTCAGGGGAAGAGGCCACCTTTTCGCAGAAGGAGCTGGAGGGAATGCTGCAACTGGGGCGCAAAGGCATTGCGGAATTGATCGAGGCGCAGCGCCGCGTGCTCGCGGATGTGATCGCCTGACCGTTCAGCATGGAAAGTCCGCCGTTGCGTCGCGGGTATCTCCGGCTACGCTGCGCTTCGCTGAGAATGACGAGACAACGCGCCCGCTCGATCGTTGAAAGATGACGCGCGCGCTCATCACCGGGATCACGGGCCAGGACGGCAGCTATCTCGCAGATCTCCTCCTCGAGAAGGGCTACGAGGTTCACGGGATCATTCGCCGGGCCAGTTCGTTCAACACCGCGCGGATCGACCATCTCTACGCCGATCCCCACGTGAACGGCGTCCGGCTCTTTCTGCATTACGGCGACCTGGCCGATTCCGTGAATCTGGTGAAGCTGGTCTACGAACTGAAGCCGGACGAAATCTACCACCTCGGCGCTCAGAGCCACGTCCGGGTGAGTTTCGACATCCCGGAATATACCGCCGACGTCACCGGAATCGGCACCATTCGCATTCTGGAGGCGATTCGTGAGACGGGGATCCGCTCCCGCTTTTACCAGGCCTCGAGCAGCGAGATGTTCGGCAAAGCGCAACAGATCCCGCAAACCGAACTCACGCCCTTCTGGCCGCGAAGCCCGTATGGCGTGGCCAAGGTCTTTTCCTATTGGGCGACGATCAATTATCGCGAAAGTTACGGGCTCAACGCCAGCAACGGGATTCTGTTCAACCACGAGAGCCCGCGCCGCGGCGAGACGTTCGTCACGCGCAAAGTCACCCGCGCGGTCGCGGCCATTAAGCACGGCCTGCAGCGTGAGCTATTCCTGGGGAATCTCGAAGCCAAACGCGACTGGGGCTATGCCCCCGAATATGTGGAGGGGATGTGGAGGATGTTGCAGCAGGAGAGTGGCGACGATTTCGTCCTCGCCACTAACGAAACTCATACCGTGCGTGAATTATGTCAGGTCGCCTTTGGCCACGCGGATCTCGATTGGGAGGAATTTGTGAAACACGATCCCCGCTACGAGCGGCCGGCTGAGGTTGATTTGCTCATCGGCGACGCCTCTAAGGCAAAGAAGGTTTTGGCATGGGAGCCGAAAGTCCGCTTTCATGAGCTGGTGCGCATCATGGTCGACGCCGACCTCGAGTTGCTCGGCCGTTCCACTGTGCGCCAGCAGTTGGGCGGCCAGCCTTAGGGGTTTCGTTTCCCGTGCAAGTCAATGATTTTCTCGAAGCGCGGATCACCTCGCAGTGGGTCCCATTCGGGGTCGAGTTTCAGCTCGCCGTATTTGGCAAATTGAGGCGTGCCCGCATATTGCTCGAGTTGCTGGATGGCCAAGTCTTTTTCCACCGTCCAGGCATAAATCACCGCAAGGTGTCGGAGGGCATGGAGGCCCCAAGTTCCCTCTTTCGAGAGGGGCCAGATTTGGCAGGCGCGCTGGCCGGCTTCGATGGCTTCCTCTTTTTCGCCTAGCGCTGCTTTTGTTTTCCCGAGTAAACTCCAGCCTTTGGCGTCGTCGGGTTGTTCGCTTAGGTGTTTTTCCAGAATGGCGCGGGCTGCGGTAAAGGCTGCCACGGCCGTCTCATGCCGATCGAATATGCGAGCGGTATAACCCACGAACCATTCCCGCGGCAGAATGGAGCCGTAAAAAACCCGATATCCGTCCTGGGGAATGGCTGCAAGCGCACGATCGGCCGCGGCGGAGTCGCGCTCGCGGATGGCGCAGTCCCAAAAACTCAAGGCTGTAGCCGAGAGGGTACCGGGGTCTTTGGCCAGGATGCCATTCAGCTCGGCGCGCAATGGCCGGATATCCGCTCGCTCGTCCAACGCTTGAGAGGCGATAAAGAGGCGCGTCCAGGTGTGATGAGGGGCGAGCGCGCGCGCGCGATGACCAAGCTGGGTAGCCTCAGCATAGCAGCCCATTATGGAGCGGGTCTCAGCGGCGTCGGTGAGGAATTCTAGGTTCCGTGGATCCAGCTCGATTGCGCGGTCAAAGTTTTGCAATGCTTCCGCCCACCGGCCTTGTCGCCGATCCATCAGCGCCGTCTCTGCGTAAAC
>JBDTXE010000205.1:0-3353 GCA_040006335.1 Verrucomicrobiota bacterium
AGCATCTCGAGGGCGGCTTTTACTTCCGTGGTTAACTCGCGCGGATGGTTCACGTGGACGCTCATCCAGAGCGGATGATACTTCTGCAGCATCTGGCAAAGCTCAGGCGTGATGCGTTGCGGCAGGAAGATGGGAACGCGGGTGCCGATGCGGAGAAACTCGATGTGCGGGATGGCGCGCAGGCGGCTCAGGATTTTCTCCAGTTTATTATCGCTAAAGAGCAAGGCGTCGCCGCCGGAAAGGAGGACATCGCGCACCTCGGTGTGTTCTTCGAGGTAGCGATAAATTTCGTCGAATTCGGTGTGCAATTCCTGTTCGCCCACCCCGCTCACGAGGCGGCTGCGGGTGCAGTAACGGCAGTAGCTGGCGCAGCGATCGGTCACCAAGAAAAGCACGCGATCCGGATAACGATGGACCAAGCCCGGGACCGGCATGTGCGAATCTTCCCCGCACGGATCCGCCATGTCGTAGGGCGACTCCCAGCTTTCTTCGACTCGCGGGATCACCTGTCGCCGAATCGGGCAGTTTGGGTTGTCACGCTCGATCAGGTTGAAAAAATGCGGGGTGACAGCGAGCGCGAGCTTGTTCCCCGAGAGGAGCACGCCGTTGCGCTCGTCATCGGACAGTTCGAGCAGCTGCTCGAGCTGCGGTAGCGACGTAACGCGATTTTTGAGCTGCCATTTCCAGTCGTTCCACTGCTCCGCGGGCACATCGGGCCAGTAACCCGGCGCGTGTGAAACGAACTCTTTCCCATCCATTTTCCCCAAGGCGAGAGTCATCATTTTTGTGTCTTCAAATAAAAGGTTAATGCCCTTAACTATCGTGTCAATAAACGTGTCAGACGACCGAAGGGGTCCTAAATTTCTGCGACGGACTCGCAGCGCCGGATTGAACACGAGAGGTAGCCGCGTGTCCAAATCCGCAACCATGCGCTACCTGATCCGATTTCTCGCTCCACTGCTGGCCGCCGCTGGCTTGCAGGCCGCACCGCCGCTGGGCCAGCCAGAAAACGGGCCGACTCCGAATGTGCCTCCGGCGGCCGCAGAAGCTGGGAAGGATGTCGTCCACCAACTAAATAGCGCTTTCACCAAAGTATTCGAGCAGGTGGCCCCCAGCGTCGTCATCATTGAAGTGACGAAGAAGAATGACGGGACGGATAATCCAACGCTGGATGACCTTTTCCAGAATCAACCGGACGACACTCCGCGCCTCAACCCACGCTCGCAGCAGCCGACGCAAAGCGAAGGCTCCGGGTTCATCGTCCGCGGCGACGGTCATATCCTGACGAATAACCATGTCGTGGAAGGCGCCGATCGGATTGACGTGAAGTTGAAAGATGGCCGCGAATTCCAGGCGAAGCTGGTCGGCACGGATGTGAAGACTGACGTGGCCGTGATCAAAATCGAAGCCGCGAATCTGCCCGCAGTGCAGATGGGGGACAGCGATGCCGTGCGCGTGGGGCAATTCGCCTTTGCGATCGGAGCGCCGTTCAAGCTCGATTACACCTTCACTTATGGCGTGATCAGCGGGTTGGGACGCAGCAAGCTGCTCTCGAGTGGCGGCTACTCCATCTCCGATTACATCCAGACAGACGCGTCCATCAATCCCGGCAATAGCGGCGGCCCGCTCTGCGACATCGACGGGAAGGTGGTCGGCATGAACACGCTAATCAATGGGCTCAATCGCGGGCTCGGTTTTGCCATTCCCAGTAATCTGGCGAACGAGATCGGGCAGCAGTTGATGGCAGGGCATAAAATCATGCGGCCGTGGCTCGGTATCCGGATCGAAACGCTGGGCGACGACCAATCGATTCGCGATCTTTTCAAAGGCCTCGAGAAAGGAGTGGTCGTGCGCACGATCGAAGCGGACGCGCCGGCTTACACGAGCGATCTGCGACCGTTTGATGTCATCACCCAAGTCGACCGCGTGCCGGTGAGTTCCGACACGCAATTGCAGCGTGAAATTTTGAAGAAAAAGATCGGCCAGAACGTGGATCTGACGGTCTGGAGAAAAGGTCAGACGTTGCAAATCCCGATTACGGCCGGAGAACTACCGGGGGAAATTGGCCGCGCCTCGAATGTGCCCGCTCCATCGCCGGACGGCCCGGAAGGGTCGACTGGAAAATTTGGTCTTCAGGTGCAGGACCTCACGAAGGAAGTCGCGCAGCGCCTGGGGCTGAATCTGCAGCTCGGCGTAATTGTGACCGACGTGGCGGAGAACAGCCTTGCGGCGTCACAAGGAATCGAGCGCGAGGATGTGATCACCGAGGTGGACGGACAGCGGGTCACCACCGTCCAGTCGTTTCGCGAGGCGCTGACCAAAGCTGACCCTCAAAAAGGCATCCTCCTTTACCTCGACCGCAAGGGAGGAAAGACTTTCGCGGTTTTGCGGGCCGGCGGCTAGGAGCCGTAGAACAGGAAGCGAAACGCAGCGAAGCGGGACGGTGTTCCGTCCCGCTTCGCGAGTTTGTTTGAGTAGGCCTCTCGCGGCGTCAGCTCTTTTTGTTGCCGACGACCACCAGGACGACGCCGCCCACGAGGCAGAGCGCGCCCAAGATCGGGGGAAGCGGCACCGATTTTTGCTTGTCGGCGCTGACTTGAAGCGGGCCGGCATCGATCACTTTCTCGCGGCTAGTGTAAGAGAAACCTCCATACGCCAGCGCGATGATCCCGATCACGATCAGGATTACGCCGATGATGCCTGCCGGTTTCATCTGTCGAAGCGAAGCCGCCTCAGAGCGATTTGCGGCCTTGGAGCAGATTGATGATCAGGATGATCACCGCGACGACGAGCAGGATGTGAATCAGGGGCCCGCCGATCGAGCTGATGAAGCCGAGGAGCCAGAGAACCAGGATGATAACGAAGATAGTCCAGAGCATATTTTTTGTTCCTTAGGGTTGAGTTGTCACTTTGCTTCGTTCGAGAACCGCGCCTTGCGCTTATTTCTCGCTCTTTTTCAATTCACCAGATTTTCGGTGATTACTGAAGTGTTTGCAAAATACGATAATATGACGCAGCCACTGCGGCCCGAAGGCGGGCCAGTTCCAAAGCGGTGTCGCGACGAGCCACCACGATCACAGGGGGGCGTTGCCGTCGCGCGCCCCATTCGTATGATGCGGCGTGGCTGAGAAACAACGCGCCGCCGAGCAGCGGATCGCCGCTCTGCGGGTCCAACTCGAGGAGCACAATCGTCGCTATTACGAGGAAGCGGCTCCGACGATCGGCGATCGCGAGTACGACATCCTCTATCGCGAACTCTCCGATTTGGAGAGCGCTTTTCCGGAGTTCTTCGCGCCGAATTCTCCGACGCAGCGCGTAGGCGGCGTTCCGCTGAAAGCGTTCGCGCAGCGGAC
>JBDTXE010000206.1:0-3351 GCA_040006335.1 Verrucomicrobiota bacterium
ATGCCGGAGTTCATGGCCGAAAATTTCTTCAAGTCGGTCGACCTCGGCACCCCGGTCACGATCACGAACTAGTCTCCTCGTCGATCTACCGTTTCGCGGTAGATGTGAGCGCCAGGGCCCTTGGGCGGCGAAACTGCCTTCCTCGCGCGTTGAAGTCAGCGCAGTTTTCGACGAACACATCGGGTGAAGAAGCCCGAGGTGTCCTCATTGCTGGCGAAGGTGGGGGCTGCACCAGCCATTCGCGCCAAGCTCGCGCACATAGCTGACGGCGCGGTGCGCTTCTCTCACGTGGTCGCCAGCGCTCAACCTTTGCTGGCGGCGACGATCGCGAGCACGATTCCAAAACGAATTTGGGTTGTCGCCGCCACCGTTCGCACCCAGGAGCTGCTTTACGAGAGCCTCCTTAATTGGGCGCCGGCCGCCGCTTTTCTGCCCGAAGCCGAATTTGCCGCGGTCGAGAACGTGTTGCCAGACCCGGAAATCGCAGCCGAACGCCTGAGCCTCCTTTCACAGTTGGAAACGCAGAGGGAGCCGGGACTTATCGTCACCACGCGCGCGGCGCTTGATCAGCCCGCGCCCAAACGCGGCACCTTGAACTCTGCCGCTCTCGAGCTGCGCCGCGGTCAGCGCCGGCCGATGGAGGCACTCCTCGCCTCGCTGGTCCATGCAGGTTACGAACGAGCTCCGCAGGTGAGCACGCGCGGCCAGTTCGCCGTTCGCGGCGGCATTGTCGATATTTATTCCTGGCAAGCCACTCTTCCGCTGCGCCTGGAATTTTTCGGGGATGAAATCGAGTCTTTGCGTGAATTCGATCTCGATACCCAGACTTCCGTCCGGACGAAGGATCGAGCGAAGGTTTTGCTGAGCGCGGCAGACGATAACAGCGCGCGCGTTCGCGATTACATCACCGCCGAAGACCTGGTGGTGGAACTGGAGCCGCCGGAGAATTCCACCGCCCAGATTCTGATCAGCGAAGGCTGGATTGAGGAGGGGCCGGAAAATTTTGAGACAGCTTTTCAAGCTTGTGATGTCAGCGATTTCGCGGTGGCGGATTTCGTCCTGGCCGAAGCCAAGCGCGCGCAATTCGCTCAGCAGCTGCAGGAATGGCGTGGGCAAGACGCCGCCGTCACCATCTATTTCCAGACCGAGGGAGAGATTGAGCGCTTTCGGGAACTCGTTTCAGCCGAAGCGTTGGCCGGGGTGAATTTGGTCGAAGGAACGCTCAGTCACGGCTTCTCTTTTCCGGCGGAAAATCTCGTCGTTCTTTCCGCCAACGAGCTTATCGGCCGCTATCCTGTGCATGGGCGTCGACGCCTGCGGCGCGCGGAACGCACCAATCGTGCGCAGATTGACTTCAGCGAATTGACCCCGGGCGATCTCGTCGTCCACCTCGAGCACGGGATCGGCCGTTTTCTTGAACTCGCCCCTCTCCCCGCTCCCGGCGGTGGCGAGCAGGAAGTGCTGGTCTTGGAATTTGCGGCGGATGCCAAGCTCTACGTTCCGTTAGAACAGGCCTATCTCGTCTCTCGCTACGTGGGCGTCGGGAAGAAATCGCCGCCACTCAGCTCACTCGCCGACGCCAAATGGGCGCGCGCGAAGAAAAACGCGGCCGCGTCCATCTTCGATTACGCCGGCAAGATGCTGGCAGTCCAAGCCGAGCGAGAAACACATCCCGGTTATGCCTTCGGGGCGGACACCAAATGGCAGGCTGAGTTCGAGCATTCGTTCCCTTACCGGGAAACTCCCGATCAACTCCGGGCCATCATCGACACCAAGGGCGACATGGAACAGCCGCGGCCGATGGATCGTCTCATTTGCGGTGACGTCGGTTTCGGTAAGACCGAAGTAGCCATTCGCGCCGCCTTCAAAGCCGTCATGGAAGGCAAGCAGGTGGCAATGCTGGCGCCGACCACGGTGCTGGCGCAGCAGCATTTCGAAACCTTTCGGCACCGTATGCTGGACTACCCGATTCGCGTCGAAATGCTGAGCCGTTTCCGCTCGGCGGCCGAGCAGAAAAAAGTCTTACGCCTCCTCCGCGAAGGCGGCGTCGATATTATTATCGGCACCCACCGCCTCATCTCCGGCGACGTGGCCTGGAAAGATCTTGGCTTGGTAGTGATCGACGAAGAACAGCGCTTCGGCGTTCTGCACAAGGAAAAATTTAAGGAGCTTTTCCAGCTGGTGGACGTGCTCACGCTCTCCGCCACCCCGATTCCGCGAACTCTCTATCTTTCGTTAGTAGGAGTGAAGGACATGTCGACGATCGAGACGCCGCCGCAGAACCGGCTGCCGGTCGAGACGGTGGTCTGCGGCTACGACGAGCGGATCATCCGCGATGCCATTGAGCGCGAATTGGAGCGGCAGGGGCAGATTTACTTCCTGCACAATCGGGTGCAATCGATCGAGAAAATGCGCGATCGCATTGCCGAACTCTGCCCGTCCGCACGGGTGGAATTCGGTCACGGCCAGATGGACGCGGACGACCTGGAAGCAGTCATGCAACGGTTCGTCGCCGGGAAAGTGGATGTCCTGGTCTGCACTACCATCATCGAAAGCGGCCTCGATATTCCCAACGCCAATACCATTGTCATCGATCGGGCTGACCGCTTCGGGTTGGCCGATCTCTATCAACTGCGCGGCCGTGTCGGGCGGGCTGAGCACAAGGCCTACGCTTACCTCCTGTTGCCTCGAGAAATGATGACCGTCGGGGCCGCGCGCAAGCGGATCAACGCGATCAAGCAATACAGCTCTCTCGGGGCGGGCTTTCGCATCGCCATGCGCGATCTCGAGATTCGTGGCGCTGGAAGTATCCTTGGCACTCAGCAGAGCGGCCACATCATCGCGGTCGGGTTTGACCTTTACTGCCAGCTCCTGAAGCAGGCCGTCGCGCAGATCAAGGGGCAGAAGGCCAACTTCCGCCTGGAGGTGGAATTGCGGTTCGATTTCCTGACGACGAACGAAGCGGAATTTGTGCATGCGGCGTCCGGGTCGCGCATGCCTGCTTTTCTCCCTCGCTCCTTTGTGGAGGACTCCACCCTGCGTATCCAGGCCTACCGGCGGCTCGCCGACATCACGACGCACGAGCAACTCGATCTTCTCGGGAAAGAATGGCGGGATCGGTTTGGCCCGTTTCCCCCGGCGGTGCAAAATTTGGTGGAACTCTCACGCATCCGGCTGACCGCGGCGAAGGCGCGCATTACCCGGGTGGAAACGAAAGAAGACAAGCTGATGTTGACGCGGCGGGGCGATTTTATACTTGTAGGGGGCAGATTCCCCCGTTTAGTTGCCGCGAAAATCGTAGAGCGGCTGGCAGAAATTGTCGCCCTCCTCCGAACACTCCCATGACGCGTT
>JBDTXE010000207.1:0-3283 GCA_040006335.1 Verrucomicrobiota bacterium
GGCTTTTCAAACAGATCTTCGAATGCACCCCGGCCGACTTTGTCGAAGAATTACGGCTGAGCGAGGCGCGGCGGCGCCTGCTCGGCGTTCGCACGTCGGTTGAGAGCGTGGCAGAAAGTGTCGGCTTCAATAGTTCCGACGCCTTTCGTCGTGCATTTGAGCGACGCGTCGGCGTCACGCCAACCGCTTTCCGTCGCCGCGCGCACAGCCCGGAGAGTGTGCAAGGCGTCCGCGAGTTACGGCACGAGCAGGTGCTCCACAAGGCCCATCAGCGACCGGCGTCGATCGCTGCCTAAGCGGCTCGTGCGACTCGCCATTGTTTCTGGGCTGCTATTTCTTTCCGGAATCAGTGCGCTGATTTTCGAAGTCTTGTGGTTGCGCGTGGCCGGGCTGGCCTTTGGAAACTCGATTTGGGCGGCCGCATTGATCCTCTCGAGTTTTATGGCCGGGCTGGCTTGTGGGAATACGATAGCAGCCTTCCTCGGAAAGACTCGTTGGCGCCCCGTCGTTTGTTACGGCTGGTTGGAGTTCATGGTCGGGCTGACCGGCCTTTCACTCATCTTCGTCATTCCCCTGGTAGGCACGGTGATGCGACCGGCTTTTCAGATACTCGCGGACCATCAAACACTCCTGAATAGTCTTCGCTTCGGCATCTCATTTCTGATCTTACTCGGGCCCACCTCGGCGATGGGATTAACGCTGCCTCTGCTCTTAGCAGACAGCGGACTGCAAGCGACGAAATTCAATCGCGCAGTTGGATTACTTTACGGCTTTAATACGCTGGGCGCCGTTCTCGGGGCGCTTTCAAGCGAGATGTTTTTGATCCAACGGTTCGGCCTCGCCGGGACCGGCATGGTGGCTGGCGCACTTAGTTTTACGGCCGCTGGTCTCGCTTTCTTGCTCCTTAGGACGGGGAGCTCTGAAGAGCTGATTCGTCCCAAGGACACACCTGTGCACGCGTTGCGCGTCGATTATCAACTTCCCTGGCGACCGTTGTTGGTCAGTTTTGGAACAGGCGTTATCGCACTCTCGCTGGAAATCGTCTGGTTCCGTCTCCTGCATTTATATGTTGCCTCGACTTCCGCCGCCTTTGCCATCATGCTGGCCGTGGTTCTGGCGGGAATTGCCATCGGCGGGATCTTGGCCGCCCTCCCCACGCGGCGGCTCGCGAACGCACCAGTGCTACTACCTGGGCTCTTGCTCCTCGCCGCCATCGCCACGCTGCTGACTTACATTCTTTTCCCGGCGCCAGTCGCGAGCGCCAGAGAAGTTACGACCGATCTGCAATCATGGGGGCAAATCGCCTGGCTGTCGTTCGCTCTGATCTTCCCTGTCGCTTTAATCTCAGGCGCCCTCCTGCCCCTAATCGCTGCGCGTGTGCAGGCCAACGTCCTCGAAAGGACAAATGCTGCCGGTCTGACCAATCTCTCCAATACTTTGGGTGCGACGATCGGACCACTCATTGCCGGTTTCGTCCTTCTTCCAACGATCGGGTTTCAATCGGCGTTGGTTGTCTGCGCGGTTGCTTACGCCCTCCTTGCAGTCCTTGCGACTGAGCCTTCTAATTCGCCGGGACCGATCAAGCTAGCGGTCTTTAGTCTGGCGGCGTTGATGATCGGCACCACGGTATTCTTTCCCGTGCGGCGAGATCGCGTCCACTTCGCGAATGCGAGATTCGTCTACGAGACTGACGGCTCCCGACTCGTGCGCAAGGTGGAGTCCACGTCAGATACACTGCAGCTGCTCCGATGCGACCTACTGGGTCAGCCATATTACTATCGTCTTGTCACGAACGGCTTCTCGATGTCCAGCACCATCCCCCGCAGCCAACGCTATATGCGCCTTTTTGCCTACCTCCCGCTGGCATTACGGCCCGAATCGGAAAACGTCCTCCAGATTTGCTATGGCGTAGGTGTTACAGCGGACGCTCTCGTAGCGGATAAGCAGCTCCTTCAAATCGAGATCGTGGATATCTCCAAGGAAGTCTTTAATCTCGCGCTTGAACATTTTCCAAGTTATCCCGATCCGCTGAGGGACCCACGGGTAAAACCAATTGTTCAAGACGGTCGCTATTATCTTCAGGCGACACGTCATAAGTATGACGTCATTACCGGTGAACCACCGCCTTTGAAAGCGGCCGGCACGGTTAATCTTTATACCAAGGAGTTCTTTGCCTTGATGAAATCGCGGTTGAAACCGAACGGTATCGTCAGTTTCTGGTTGCCCATTTACCAACTAACTATCCCAGAAACGAAATCGATTCTCGCGGCTTTCCACGCGGCTTTTCCGAACGCATCCGTTTGGGGTAGCTCTGACGACGAATGGATTATGCTGGGCATTAATGGTGATGGTGCGAGCGTCACTGGCTCGGAATTGGGTCGCCTTTGGAGGAATGGCTCGACGCGGGACGACCTGTGCTCCATCGGGATTGAGAACCCGACGCAGTTGGCTGCGCTATATTTGATGGATGGATCGGAGATCGACCGGATTACGCGCGGAATCGAGCCGCTGAGCGATTGGTATCCGAAGCGTCTTGGAGATGAAGCGCCTGATCTCAGTGCGGTTCGCGATTTTGCGACTCCGTATATGGAGGCGGCGAACGCGAGTCGAGCTTTTCACGCCTCCGAATTGATCGAAAGAATCTGGCCGCAAGCGCAGATGGCTGAGGTGGACGAAGCCTTTGTATTGCGCGAGATGAGTTATCGCGCCCGAGTATCCGGTAGTAACTGGCTGGCGGAACTGGACGTCTATCTGCGGCGCTCGCGGCTGCGTGCGCCGGTCCTGACGGTGTTACAAAGTGATGAGGAGCGAGTCTCAATTGCTGAAAAGCTTGCGCGGCAAGCGGTCATACCCGCCGCAGCAAGACCAGACTTGGTTGCTGGCGCGCTGGCACGGCGCGACTTCGCGGGAGCGATCAAGCTGTTGGAACTGGGCAGGAAGCAGGGATTTAACAACGAGAACGATTTTTTTCTTCTCACCTATCTATATTGCTTGAACGGAAATGTCGCGAAAGCCGAAGCATTGGCGGCGAATCGTGCTGAGGGGATCCCGCGCGATTGGTTTGTCAATTGGCTCTGGGGAGATCTTCAGGCGGAATTCGGATTTCATCCGCCGGGGTAAGACACGCTTCTTGTTACCTTCGTTGCCTCTGTTTGCATCCGCATCGTGGGCGTGTTCCTCGCCAAGGCCGCACCGGGAATGCTGAAGGGGCCGGTAAGGACCGTTGCCCTAGAGAGCCCGCCGCACCGCGCGACGTACCGTTTCGGTGATCCAGCCGTAGACC
>JBDTXE010000208.1:0-3157 GCA_040006335.1 Verrucomicrobiota bacterium
CCGGTTCCACCGGTTTGAAGCATAAAGGTAACCTTGAGTTTGCCGATGCGCCGCGCGAAGTCCTCGGCCTCATTCAGCTCGCGTGCTTCTCGCTCGGCGCGTTTCCCCTTGAGGGCGTCGAGCTGGCGGAGGGTGCGCGGCGTCACTTCGTAAGCTTTGCCGGCAGGCAGGAGGAAATTGCGGGCGTAGCCGCGGCGGACTTTGACCACGTCGGCTTCAGCGCCAAGGCCGGGGACGTTTTCGGTCAAGATAATTTGGGTCGATGGCATGAGCTTTTGGTGAGAATTTTCGCGCCGAAAACCAGTCTGCGGCGGCGCGGGGACAGGATTATAGGGCGCAGAATGATGGTGTCAACGAAGGGCGTCGCCAGCCGGGCGTCCGGTGGCGCAGTGCGCAGGAAGCGCGCACTGCGCTCAGCGGGCGTGGCCTTTAATTAAGACCGTAAATCTCCACCAGGCCGACGCCGGTGTCCTCCGCAGCCCCGCTCACAATGGTGGTGTAGGTGCCTGCAGGGAGATGGAGAATCGTCGCGGATTCCGCATCGTCGCTGGGTGCCAGGCCGTTCTTCTCAATGTCGGCGGCGCTGATGTCCTCCTGCCAGTTGTCATTGCTGGCAATCAGAACGCCATTGTTGTCGAAAACACTGAGCATCGGATCACTCAGCGGATCACTGAGTCCGGCGGAACCAAGCGACGGCCCGAGCGCACGAAGGACGAGCGTTTCGCTATCGACATCGCCCACGATGAAGCCGCTGATCAGGACCCCATCGCCTGTCCCGACCGAACCGCGAGTACTGAGATTCGCGAGGCGGGCGTCAGCCAGAGGCGAGAGATCGTAGGCTTCGACCAGACCGATGCCGGGCGAGGAGTCCTTCCCGGTGACGACAAAAGTGTAGGTCCCGGGCACCAGATCTTTATAGGTGGCCGACTCTGCCGGATCGGAAGGGGCGAGGCCGTTGGCGGCGATTTTGTCAGCGTTGGCGGCATTTTCCCAATCGTCGTTTCTTGCAATCATCCGTCCAGCGGAGTTGAAAAGAGTAAGGACAGGATCCGCGAGGGCGGAAAGGCCGGAATCGGCGAGGGACGGCCCAAGCGCGCGGAGCACAACCGTCTGCGATTCGGTGCCAGTGACAATGAACCCGCCAATCAGCGAGTTATCGCCGCTTCCGACCACGCCGCGGGTGGAGAGATTCAACGGGCGCGCCCGCACGGCGGGGAACTTCGTGCTTTCGAGATGGAGCGGAGTCGAGTTATAGGCGGTATCGCAGAAGTTAGTCGGGTACTGATAACGGAAGATCTGCTCCCCGGCCGAATCCAGGCCGAGGATTTCGGCTACAGGGTCGGGCGCCGCGAAGCCGCCTACGAAGGCATAGTCAACCAGGTAGTTGAGCGGCGCGTCCTCATAGATACTGCTACAGATAGGGTCGAGGATGCTTTGATTCATCTCAAGACTAAAGACTTCGGTAGCCGTGTTCGCGGCCAGATCGAGGGTGTATTTCCGCGGGCTGGCAAAGCCCCGTTGCAGGCCTTGCGGCATTTGAAAGATGCTGGCAAAGCCGTTATCAAACAAGAGCAGGTTCTGATCGTAACTGATGGAGAGAGAGTGTTCACCGATCGGCGGAACTCCTGGGGCGGGGACATCCAGTTCGAATTTTGCCAGCGAAGGGAATTGGTGCCACTTCTTGGTCGGGTCGCCCAAGATCCACTTAATCACGTCGGTCTCATAATCCAGGCAGATAACGAAGCTTTCACGGCTTGAGATCAGGACCGAGTCGTCCGCCCGGTTGTAGGTCACAGTGTTGTTATGGAACCAATCAGTCGGCGCCGGGAAGACAAACTCACTGGGATCGTCACCGCCGGCGATCATGGCGGCGCTGATAATCTCGGCCAGGTCCCACCTTTTCAGGACCTTGCCGGTGGCATCGACTTCCAAGTTCACTGACTCGATTTGCTCCGTGGTATCCACGTCGATGATCAAGCCGAACTTACCCGGGTCGATGTTGTGGTGCAAAAAGGTCACACCGATGTCGCTGTAGTCGTGCAAGGAGGTGATGGTGCCATCCAGGTCGACCCGAAAGAGAGAGGTGTCCGAGCTCTGGAAGACCGCATTCTCAAAAAAGGCTGAGGGCAAGACGGAGAAACCTGCGGGGCTGACCCAGCGCAGGGCGCCGTCGGTATCGAGGATGGCCGGTTCAAAGCCTCCGCCGCAGCCACCTTTAACGAGGAAAAAATCATAACTCAGCGTCTTCGCGTCAGTCCGCGCCTGGAGGACGGTCGGATCACCCAAACCGCAGGGATGATTGAAGGTCGAGGTCGAGATCATCGTGCTGTCGCTTTTCGAGGACCCGTCATTAAAGAAATAAGTTAGCGTCACCGTATTGTCGAAACCGGCATAAAGCCCGTAGACTGGCAGAAAGATATCCCCCGTGCCTGATTGCAAATCGCCGCGCTCGGCGAGATAGCTATTTGAGTAAGTCCCGGAGAGAGCACGAGTCACCGATCCCGCCTTGGGGGTGATTGTGAATTGGATGCTCTTGATCACGGAAGTGTCGCTCGCGGAGAGTGTCACCTGACTGATGAACGGTGTCACCCCGGCCGTATGTCCAGTGATCGTAATGCTGGTGTCATCCGCCTGGGTGGCACGGGCGGAGTGAGGTAAGAGAGCGCAGAGCAAGATCGCGCTGAGAGTGCAGAGATGGATTTTCATAGGTTGGGTGACTTTCATAGGGTTATGCTAACGCCGATCGATCAGGGGAGATTATAGACTTCCACGAGCCCGACGCCGGTGCCGCCGTCGGCGCCCTCCACCACAGCGGTGTAGGGGCCAGGTGGCAAGGTCAGCAAGGTGGCCGCTTCCGCATCGTCGGTGGGCGCGAGCTGGACCAATTCCAAGGTGGCCGCCTGCGCATCCGTCCGCCAGTTGTCGTTACTGGCGATGGCGGCGCCATTGCTGTCAAAGACAGTTAGCAAGGGATCGCCTAGAACATTCGAGATACCGGCTGCAGCCAGAGACGGCCCAATCGCGCGGACCACGACGCTGGCGTCGCTGCGACTCCCGATGATGAAGCCGCTGATCAAGGCGCCGTCGCCCCTGCTGACAAGCCCTCTCGTGCTGATGTTGGCCAATTCCGAGTTCGAGTTACGAGTCAGGTCGTAGG
>JBDTXE010000209.1:0-3105 GCA_040006335.1 Verrucomicrobiota bacterium
TCTTGATCGCGCGCGGCGGACAGATGAACTCGCAGAGCTGGCAGGCGACGCAGCGTACGCGGCCGGATTCGTCCTTCACCAACGCGGGGGCGCCGCGATAATAATCCGGCAAAGCCGCATCTCTTCGCTCTTCCGGGTATTGCATCGTTACCTTGGTGCGCCCGAGTACCATGTTTTTGAGATGCTTCAGGGTGATGGCCATCCCGCCGACGATGGCAGGCAAGAAAAGGCGCTGGGACCAGCTCAGTCGCGGGCGTGGGACGGTTATGGCCATGAGGTGGACGAAATCTTAGTGAGAACCAGGCCTCCGGCGTCTGTGCGAGCGTTAGACATTTGGGACAAAGGTGATGATTCCGGCGAGAAGGAAAATATTTACCAGAGCGATCTCGAAAAAGAAAACCCAGCCCAGCCGCATCAGTTGATCGTAGCGGAAGCGGGGGAGGGTGAATCGCACCCAGATGAAAATGAAAAGCAGCACGGCCACTTTGGCGAAGAAGACGAAGATATTGATCAGACCAAAGATTGCGCCATGCGAGCCATCGGGGATGCCGGGGAAATGCCAGCCACCGAGAAACAGGGTCACGATGACGGCGGAGCCGGTGATCATGGCAGCGTATTCGCCCAGGAAAAAGAGGGCAAATTTCATCGAGCCGTACTCGGTGTGGTAGCCGCCGACGAGTTCCGTCTCGGCCTCCGGTAAATCAAACGGGAGACGGTTCGTCTCGGCAAAAATCGCGATAGTAAAGACGATGAAGGCAATCCACATCGGGATGGCCAGCAACCATTTCCAGGGATTGAGCCAGTCTCCCGCGAAAGGGAGGATCATCCAGCCGTGGTCGATCTGATATTGCACGATCTCCGTCAGCCGGAGCTTGCCGACGAGGAGGAAGATGGGAATGACGGCCAGTCCTAACGAAAGCTCGTAGGAAATCATTTGCGAACTCGCGCGCACCCCGCCGAGGAATGAGTATTTCGAGTTTGAAGCCCAGCCCGCGATGACGACGCCGTAGACGCCAAGTGAAGCGATGGCGAAGACAAAAAGGACGCCGACGTTGATATCCGCGATCACCATCGGCACGCCCCAGAGCGTGCTCCCAAACGGCACCACAGCGATGGTGGTGATCGCGGGCACCATGGCGAGGCAGGGGGCCAGCCAATAGTAAAACTTGTTCACGTGCGCGGGCGTGTAGTCCTCTTTCAGGATGAACTTCATCGCGTCCGCCAGCGGCTGGAGCAGTCCCGCGGGGCCGACGCGGTTCGGGCCGAGACGGTCCTGGATCAGCGCGCTCACCCGGCGTTCGGCGTAGACCGCGTAGGAAACCATCGGGAGGATGATCATGAAAACGACGGCAATCGTTTTCAGGAGCGAGGTCAGGAAGAGAAAGGTGATGGAATCCACGGCCTAGTTCCGGCTCTTCATTTCGCTACCTTCGCTTTTTCGCGGTGATCGACTTTTTCCTCCGCCGGCTCTCCCGGGGGAGGCGGCGTCGTCGTTTCGGCCGGCACTGGCATGACCGGGACGCCAAGGTCACCGATTTTGCTCAAGCTCAAACCGCTCAAAGCCGGAATGGAGTCGGACATTTGGCGGAAGACATCTTCAATCGATCCGAGGCCATCGCTCCCGCTCACGGCCTGCAGCAGGTCGCGCAGAATCTCCCAGTCATCGCGCGCTTCACCGGGCGAGCGAAGCGCGCGGTTGAGACGTTGCAGCCGTCCGCGTCCATTGATCATGGAGCCGCGCTTTTCGGCAAAGGCGGCGCCGGGGAGAATGGCGGTGGCGTGCCTGCTCGCGGGATGCCCGAGTCCCAGGTAAATAAGCGACGGCAGCTTTTGCAGTTTTTCCTGCGTAATCCCGAAGCCGGTGGGATCTTCACCGAGAACGACAAGAGCGCGGATGCCGCCGTCTTCCACGCCTTCTCGGATATGCGTCAGTTGCGTTCCAGGCGGAGAGTCGAGGCCGAGTAATAATCTCGCGCCGTTCGTATTTGGATTCCGATCCTCGCTCAGAAGAATGTCATCGCCTTCAGCCAGGTGCGGCACGATGTCGAAGAGCGAGATATGAAGAGTCCGCACGAGCTGGGAAGTCAGCCAGAGTTCTTCGTTCGTCATTCCCCCTGAGGCGATAAGGGCGATTTCCCAGCCGCGGAAGTTTTTCAATTGCAGCGCGGTTTGAGTGATCGCAGTCGGCCAGTCCACCGGTTGCAGCCTGTTGTCGATGAAGATCTGCGGCGCGAGCAGGCGTTCCGGGGAATAGAGATGCTCGAAATTCAGACGCCCGTAATCGCACATCCAGACGGAGTTAACGTCGTTGTTTTCGCGCGGCGTTTGGCGATAGAGAACATCCTCCCGCGAACCGATAATCGTGTTGCAACCGGTCGCGCAGCTGGTGCAAATGCTCTTGGTTTCCTTCAGGAACCAAACCCGCATCTCGAAGCGGAAGTGCGAGGAGGTCAGCGCGCCCACCGGGCAAATGTCGACGGTGTTGAGGGAGTAGTTATTCTCGAGACGCTTGCCCGGATGCGCCGTCAGCACGGTGTGACTTCCGCGGTCGACGAAACCAAGGACATCATCGTGCGCAATTTCCTGACAAAAACGGATGCAGCGCGAGCAAAGAATGCAGCGTTCGTCGTCGAGAGTAACGCGTGGGCCCACTTCCACCCGCTTCGGTTTTTTCACTTTGTGCTCGAGGAACCGTGAGTCGGCGCGCCCGTATTCCACGCTGAATTCCTGCAGCCGACATTCGCCCGCCTGATCGCAGATCGGGCAATCAAGCGGATGATTAATGAGGAGGAATTCCATCACGCCGCGCCGGCATTCTTCCACCAGCGGCGAAGTCGTGCGCACGCCCATGCCTTCGGCGACATCCTGCGCGCAGGAAATTTGCGGTCGCGGCATCCAGTTAACGATCGGTTTGCCGTCGTCGCCCAGCTCGGGCTTGCGATCCGCACCCATTTTCGGCATGCCCATTTCGATCAGGCACATCCGGCAATTTCCCGGGGAGCTGAGCTTGGGATGATAGCAATAGCGTGGGATATAGGCGCCGGCCTGCGCGCAGGCTTCGATCACGCGCGTCCCTTTGGAAAAGTGATGCCAAACGCCATCGAT
>JBDTXE010000210.1:0-2938 GCA_040006335.1 Verrucomicrobiota bacterium
GTGGGGAAAGTAACCGGAACGCAGCCGGAGGCGAGGCCGGGCTTTGAAGGTAGGATCGAGCCGCGACGCCGCCGAAGCCAGCGTTCCGGCGGCGCGCCGCAACATCTCGGCTCCTCCAACTGCGCGGCGGTCTGCCCGGAGTTCGTTAGGCCGCCCTAACGAGAGGTTTTATCTTGCTCCCCTTGAGATGCAGTGAGGAAGGCAAAACGGATGCAGAAAATGTAGACCGGCGACAGTGTCGTTTCATCGGCCATCCCCTTGTCTGGGGCATTCGCCTCGGGGTTGTGTGGGAGAGATCCGCGTCGATTCGATTTCCTGCGCCTCGGGCGATTCCGGGATTCCGCCTGTACAGGGTCTGGTCGCTTTCGTAAGTTCCTCTGTGGATACTTCGACCCTGCCAATGTCGCGACGGCACTGGCCTGTCGTCACCGGTGTTTTCTGCGCGCTGATGGACGCGCGGCGGGCTTTGACAGGACCGCGAAGAGCGTGCGGCCTCCGCAACGGTGCAGGCGACCCGCATCGGGATCATCCCGCCGTCCGTGTGGGGTTCACCTGCTCCCACGGACTGGGGACAGAAAGGAATCGATTGGCCCCGCGCAGGATCCTTTCGGCTTGCCGCGCTGCAGCAGACCTGTCAAAAACGCACGCCATGATTCCCCCTTTCTCCGCCCCTGGCCCTAGAGAAGCCCGAATTAGGCCGAACTATCCCCATTCTATTGCGGAATTATTTAGCCCATTACTCGTTAGGCTGATCACCGTCGTCCAAACGCGAACCTCTTAAGCGGGAACACTGAAAATGCACGTGGACCTCGCAACCCTGCTCAACCTTATCTCCACCGCGGCGATTGTGGGCGCCTTGATCTTCACCGCAAGGCAGGTCCGCGCCGCTACAAATGCTCGCCGCGATCAAGCCGCCATTGTCATTATTCAAACGACGCAAGACGCCAGTTGGACGGCAGCACTGAATCTCGTTTCGACACTTCCAGAAAATGCAGATGCTGCCTCGGTCCGGGAGCAGGGACCGGAGATGGAGCGGGCACTGTTTGAATTAAGCATCCGTTTCGAACCGGTCGGCTTTATGGTGTTCTATCGCATCATTACGCTTCGGGCGGTCGACGATCTCATTGGCGGAGTGGCGCTCGTGATCTGGTCGCGGGCCAAAGGATGGACCGCCGATTACCGCGCCACCACGAACAATCCAAAGTTTAATGAGTGGGTCGAATGGTTAGCCGATCGAATCTCTGAACGACACGCCAGGCTTGGTCTCGAACCAGCTCCCAGTCATTATCGTGCCTGGCGCGAGGAGTAACTCTTCGCCTTCCAGAGGAGCTCCCAGAGCGTTTAGGACTGAAATAACCGCGCCCCGCCCTTGGCTTCGTGTCCACGTCGCAGTTCCCTAGGCTGCTCCATTCGCTCGCGGTCGCTTATCTTGGTCGGGTTAGATCAGTTTCCGGCGTCAGCTACGGAGTGTTCCCCCGCTCCTACGCAAACGGCGCTCAGCGCAGGCCAGAGAACTCTTCCTGAATCGTCTTCATTCTAGACCCTCCCGCTCTGAGAACTTTTTTCTTGCGGCAGACGGGGGCGGGGTTCTAGAAAGGGTTACATGCATGCTCCGGCCCCCCTCGCTCCACCCAGATTACTCGACCGGGTCCGCTGGCACCTGCGCCTCAAGCGTTACAGTATCCGCACCGAGCAGGCCTACGTCGATTGGATCCGGCGCTACATCCTTTTTCACCGCAAGCGCCACCCTCACGAAATGGGCGAGGAGCAAGTCAGCGCCTTTCTTAACCATCTCGCGGTCAATCGCGGCGTCGCCGCCTCGACTCAGAATCAGGCGCTGAGCGCTTTGCTCTTTCTTTATCAGCAAGTCCTCGATCGCCGGCTTGAATTTCTCGATCTGAAGCGAGTCAAACGGCCGCCCAAAGTGCCAGTTGTCTTCACTCGCGCGGAAGCGCGTGCCGTGCTCGCCCACCTCAAAGGCGACTACCGGCTCAGCGCCCATCTGCTTTACGGAAGCGGCCTCCGCGTCTTGGAAGCGCTCCGCCTGCGCGTAAAAGACATCGACTTTGGATATGACCGCATCGGTGTTTGCGAAGGCAAAGGCGGCCGTGATCGCATCACCATTCTGCCGGAGCGACTCAAAGGGCCCTTGCGCGCTCACCTCGCCCGGATTCGCGAGTTGCACTGCCAGGACCTCAGCCGCGGCCGTGGCGCCGTGTCTCTGCCTTTCGCTTTCGAGCGCAAATCCCCGGGTGCCGCGCGGGCCTGGGCTTGGCAATACGTCTTTCCCGCCGCCCGCCTTTCGCTCGACCCCCGTAGTGGCGAGACTCGACGCCACCATCTGGGCGAGAAAAACCTGCAAAACGCCGTCAAACTCGCGATTCGCGCCGCCGGAGTGCCTAAGGCCGCGAGTTGCCACACCTTCCGGCACAGCTTTGCCACTCATCTTTTGGAGAGCGGCTACGACATTCGCACGGTCCAGGAGTTGCTCGGGCATCGCGACGTCTCCACCACCATGATTTACACCCACGTGCTGAACAAGCCGGGCCTTGCCGTGCGCAGCCCGATCGACGAAATCAGACCAGAATGAACCGACTCTTTACCCTGATAGACGAAAAAATGTTCGCCTTTAAAGACGAACTTTCGTCTACTTCTCGTTAGGTCTCATCGTGCGTCACCTCTTCTTCGCAAAACATCTGCTATTGCTGTGCGGCTTCTCGCTCGGTGCCTGCAATCCCTGCGCCGATGACGTTGTGCAAGAGGCTACGTCCCCGTCGGGGACGGTTAAGGCCGTTTTCTTTGTGCGCAACTGCGGTGCGACGGCCGATTACGCTTCATCTGTTTGCATCGTCTCCCCCGACGCTAAAATTCCCCAGGATCTGGGACTCGTTTTCTCGGCGGACAGCAATCATGGGGCAGCGCCATCTAAGCCGAATGG
>JBDTXE010000211.1:0-2899 GCA_040006335.1 Verrucomicrobiota bacterium
GGCCAGCGAGGCGCGCCACTTGAATGCCATAACTTTTGTCGGCGCCGCCGGGGACAATCTTGCGCAGGAAAATGATCTGCTCGTTCCACTCGCGGACGGCGACGTTGAAGTTGCAGACGCCGCTGCGTTGCTCCGCGAGCTTGGTCAACTCGTGGTAGTGGGTCGCGAAAAGGGTGCGCGCCTTGATTTTGTCGTGGAGAAATTCGGCCACACTCCAGGCGATCGAGAGCCCGTCGAAGGTGGAGGTGCCGCGGCCGATCTCGTCGAGGATGACGAGGCTGCGCTCGGTCGCGTTGTTGACGATGTTAGCGGTCTCGTTCATCTCGACCATGAAGGTGGATTGGCCGCGGGAGAGGTCGTCGTTTGCCCCGACGCGGGTGAAGATGCGATCGACGAGGCCGATCTCCGCGCTCGCGGCGGGCACGAAGCTGCCGATCTGCGCCATCAAGACGATGAGCGCGACCTGCCGGATGTAAGTGGATTTGCCGGCCATGTTCGGTCCGGTGATGATGGCGAGGCGCACCTTTTCGCCATCGAGGTCGGTGTCGTTAGGCACGAATTTTTCTTCTGCGAGATTTTGATCGAGGACGGGATGACGGGCGTCCTTCAGGCAGAGCCGGAGCGAGAGATCGAGTTGGGGGCGGCAGTAATGAAAGAGGCGTGCGGTTTCGGCGAGCGAGGCGAGGGCGTCGAGGGTCGCGATCGCCGCCGCCGTCGCCTGGATCGGGGCGAGTTGGCCTAACGTTTCCTCCCGCAAGGTCTGGAAAAGCTGATACTCGAGATGGCGCGCGCGCTCGTCGGCGCCGAGAATTTTCGCCTCCATTTCCTTGAGCTCGGGGGTGATGAAGCGCTCGCCGCCAACCGTGGTTTGCTTGCGGGTATAGCGCCCGGGGACACTGGCTAGATTCGATTTGGTGATTTCGATGAAATAACCGAAGACGGAATTGAAGCGGACTTTGAGCGACTTGATCCCAGTCTCGGCGATCTCGCGCTCCTGAAGTTCAGTGATCCAGGTTTTTCCATCGCGCGAAGCCTGTCGCAGCTCGTCGAGTTGGGCATCGAAGCCGTCCCGGAAAATGCCGCCGTCTTTGAGCGCGAGCGGGGGATCATCGGCGAGCGCGCCGGATAACTTTTGCGCAAGCTCGGGCATCTCACGCAAATCCTGGTGCAGCCGCTGCGCCAGAGGTTCGGGAGCCAAGGCGCCGTTCGATCGATTCGCACCGAAATTAAGCCGGTCGAGAAGGGTCTGAAGTTCTCTTTTGAGCAGCGGAATTTGTTCGAGCGAAACTTTCAATGCCACCAGGTCGCGGGCGTTACCAGAGGCCTGGCTCAAACGCCCGGAGGCGCGCTCGAGATCTCGGATCGACCGGAAAGCGTCGCGCAGAGACCCGAGGAGATCGGGTTCCTGCAAAAGATCGGCGATGAATTGCTGCCGGCTTTCCAGCTCCCCCAGTTCTCGAATCGGCTGCAGAATCCAGGCCCGGAGCCGGCGGCCGCCCATCGGGGTCACGGTCCGGTCCAGGGCTGCAAGCAAGCTGGTGTCGCGCGCCCCGCGGGAAGCGACCAGTTCCAGGTTCGTCTGGGTCGCGGCATCGAGGACGACGTGATCGCTCGCCGCCTCGCAACGGAGCGAAGTGAGGTGATCAATCTTGCGCCGCAGCTGATGCTTGAGGTAATGGATGATCGCGCCGGCTGCGCCAATCGCCTGGGGGAGGGAGGTGCAGCCGAAGCCGTCGAGCGATTTCACCTTGAAGTGTTCGCAGAGGGTGAAACGGGCGTTCTCCGGCAGAAAAGCGTAATGATCGTAATCGAGCGCGCCCGGGAGCTGGGCGAAAACTTCCTGCTGCTGTTCGCTCGCCAGTAACTCGGATGGGGAGACGCGCGCCAGTTCATTGAGGAGAGCTCCTTTGTCATTCAGCTGCATCAGCCGAAACTCGCCGGTGGTGAGATCGGCGTAGGCAAAACCGTAAACGCCGGAGTCCGCGAAAACCGCTCCGAGATAATTGGCGCGCTTCGCTTCCAACAGATCGAGATCGCTCACCGTCCCCGCGCTGATGATCTGGGTGATGTCGCGGGTGACGATCTTGCCCGGTTGGGGTTCGCTCGTCTGATCGCAGATCGCCACGCGCCGGCCGGCTTTGATGAGTTTGGCGATGTAGCCTGGGGCGGCGTGATAAGGCATGCCGCACATGGGCACATCGTTGCGTTTGGTGAGCGCGAGATTAAGGAGCCCGGAAGCGGTTTTGGCATCTTCGAAGAAGAGCTCGTAGAAATCGCCCAGTCGAAAGAGGAGGAGCGCGTCCGCCGGCACGCTCGCGCGAAGCCGCTGATACTGCTGCATCATCGGGGTGAGGGCATGGGCCATGGGAGTGAGTTTCAATTTGAAGAGCGCAGAACGCGAGCCTGGATTTCCCTGCGCGGCAACAAAAAGCCCGGCACCTTGTTTCCAAGATGCCGGGCATCAGTTCTGGCAACGTCCTACTCTCGCACAACCTATAGAAGCACTACCATCGGGGCTGCAGCGTTTCACTTCCGTGTTCGGAATGGGAACGGGTGGTGCCACTGCGCTAGGATCACCAGAGGGCTGGCGCCGCCTATTGCTGATTTATGATTGCTGATCTTTGCTTGAACAGCAACGCAACCTGCAACAGTGCATCAGAATCTCTGCTGACCGCTGTGACTAAAATCTCCAAAGAACGCGATTCCCAATCATAATCAGAAATCATGAATCAGCAATTCCACTGATTCTCTAAAATCTACATACAGGAAGTTATTTCCAACAGTTTAGGCTTCGTTTTGTTTAATTTGTCATTCCCCTCAATTTGCCGCCGCCTCGACTTGCATCGACGCGACGGGTTAATTGAAAAGTAAATGACCAAGCCGAACGAGTTATTAGTAT
>JBDTXE010000212.1:0-2838 GCA_040006335.1 Verrucomicrobiota bacterium
GCGCTAAAGCTGGGAACGGAAGGGATAAGTCACCAGTTCGGTCGCACGCTCCCAGAGGGAGCGATGGCGGAACTGCTCGAGAGTGTATTCACGCGATTGACTGAGATCACGCTGGAAAAGCTCTTCCATCCGGTGCCCAAACTCCGGGTCATAAACCACCACATCGAGTTCTTCGTTGATCTCGGCTGAGCGGGCATCAAGATTGGACGAGCCAATCATCGAGAAGAGACCGTCTACCACGATCGATTTCACATGGATCATGGTCGGGCCGTATTCAAAAATCCTGACGCCGCCCTCGAGCATTTTGCCGTATGCGGTGCGCCCGGCGGATTTGGTCATCGGCTGATCGTTGTGCTCGCCCGGTAAAAGCAGGCGGACGTCCACCCCGCGTTTCACCGCATCGGTCAGAGCCTTCACCTGGTCTTCGGTTGGCGTGCAATAGGAATTGGTGATCCAGATTTTCTGGGTCGCGGCCGCGAAGGCAACCGCCTGCAGCATTGGCACCGGCGCCATGGAAAAGGAACGGGAAGAGACAATCTGCGCTTTCAATTTACCCGCCGCCGGCAGACCGGGAAATTGATCCGCCCCGGTCAATCCTTCACCAAACGTCTTGATCCAGTGTTGCTGGAAAGCTCCCTGGAGTTGCGCGACCAGCGGTCCAGTGACGCGCAGATGCACATCGTGCCAGTGCTCCGGGTCCTGCGCATGACCACTCCATTGCTTGGCAAACCCGACCGCGCCGGTAAATGCCACCTTCCCATCCACCACCATGACGCGCCGGTGACTCCGCCGGTTGGTCCGATCGAAACGCAGCGAATGCGTCGGATGATAATAGGTGACCTTGCAGCCGGCTGCCCGCAGCATTTTCACGTCGGAATTATTGAGTTTCCAGCCGGAGCCGAGGCCATCGAGTAAGACCCGGACTTCCACCCCGCGACGTGCCGCCTCGGCCAGGGCATCGCGAAAGGCGCGACCGACCTCGTCCGAGTAAAAAATGTAAGCTTCGAAGTTAATCGTCTTTTTTGCTTCTCGAATGGATGCGAGCATGGCGGGGAAATATTCGTCGCCATTCTGCAGCAGATCGATCGCGTTGCCGTCCACCAACACCGGATCCGACATTCCCAGCGCAGACCCGATAAACTCGGGATCAGCGATGGCGAAGGTATGCGGCAGCTTCACTTCCAGCGTCTGACGCCGGATGAAGAAGATGCACAACAGCACCACGACACCGATGATGGTCAGGACGAGCCCGATCCAGTCGCCGAAAGTCAGTTTCCAGTGTCGTTGATTGAGCCAGTGATCTTTCTTTGCGCGTTTGGCCATAATGAAAATCAGCGAACCGCCGCCGCAGGAGAAAGCGACCGGAGTTTCGTCACCACTCGGGGAATCACCTCGAGGGCGCGCTCCAGGTCGGCTTCGGTATTAAATCGACCAAAGGAAAAACGGAGCGAGCCGCGGGCTTCCTCCGTCGCCAACCCCATCGCCGTGAGCACATGCGAGGGAGAAAGGGAGCCGGTGCGGCAGGCCGATCCCGCCGAACAGCAGACGCCCTGCTGATCGAGCATGAGAAGCGCAGCCTCCGACTCGATACCATCGAAACGCACGCTGGCAGTGTTCGGCAGACGCTCCGTGGCGGCGCCTTGCACGTGCGCCCCATCGACGCGCGCGAGGAGAACTTTTTCAAAACGATCGCGCAATTTGCGGACGCGAGTGTCTTCCTCGGCGAGCGCGGCGAGCGCGATCTCAGCCGCTTTCCCCAGCGCGACGATGGAGGCGACGTTGGAAGTTCCCGCGCGCCGGTCTCCCTCGTGGCTTCCGCCTAAAAGCAACGGCCGAAAGCGAGCACGACGATTGACGTAGAGCGCTCCCACTCCTTTGGGCGCATGCAGCTTGTGCCCTGAAATGGCGAGAAACTGGATGGGAACGTCGCGCAGATTGATTCTGATCTTCCCCGCGGCTTGCACCGCGTCGGTCAGAAGAGGGACGCCTTTTTCCCGGGTCATCCGCGCGATTTTTTCCATCGGAAAGATCACGCCGGTTTCATTGTTCGCCCACATCACCGCCACCAACGCGGTATCGCTGCGAATGGAATCAGCCAGCGCGTCGAGGTCGAGTTGACCCGACTTATCCACGCGGATGAAGGTCACTTCATAGCCGCGTTTTTGCAGTTCTTGCGCCGGGCGCAAGACGGCGCTGTGCTCGACCGCTGTCGTGACAACATGCTTCCGTTCGGGCGCGGTCTGAAGGGCGGAATGCAGAGCTGTGTTGCACGCCTCGGTGCCTCCGCTGGTAAAGACAATCTCGCTCGCCTCGCATCCAAGCAGCGCCGCCACCTGCTCGCGCGCCGTTTCCAGGGCATCGCGCGCTTCCGCCGCGAAAGCATAACCACTCGAAGGGTTGGCATAGCAATGCTGCAGATAATGCTGCATCACTTCGAGCACCGCGGGATCAATCGCAGTGGTCGCGTTATTATCGAGATAAAGAAGGGCGGCGCCGTCTCTCATCAACTCAAGGCTATGATTCGGCCGCGGGAGTTTCAATCCCGCTCTCCGCCTCGGACCGCCGCTTGCCGTGCCGGATCAGCATCAAATTGCGCACGTAAATAATCGACGGGAACAAAAAGCCGAGAATCAGCGGCACTTTCCCGATGTAAATGGCGTAAACCAGCATCATCAGGCTGCCGGCAATACTCAGCCACCAGAATTGCACCGGAATCACGCTGCGTTTCAATTTTTCCGAGACATACCACTGCACGATGAAGCGACTGGCGAAGAGTCCGTTCGCGATCAGGCCGAAGATCGTCCAGAACGTGATCTGGCCGGTGAGATTTGCCCAGAG
>JBDTXE010000213.1:0-2750 GCA_040006335.1 Verrucomicrobiota bacterium
GTCGCTAGATCGTGCCTGCGGCACCAGCCTTCTCCCAGCCGGGATCGTGCGCGAGGGGGCTGGTCGCAATTTCCGCTTCCGCGACTAGTGCATCGGGGGTGTATTCGGGCGGGAGCGGCGGGGGAGTGGCTTTCTGCGCGTGCCGGGCGAATTCTTCCGGAAATTTTTCGACGAAACTCTGAGTGGGCCAGGCGCAGGCTTCGCCAAAGGCGCAGATGGTGCGACCGGCAATGTTATCGCCGATGGACTTGAGCGTGGCGGGATCCTGCACCACACCGCCGCCGAGCAGCATGCGATCGGTGATCTTCTTCATCCAGAGCGAGCCTTCGCGGCAAGGGGTGCATTGGCCGCAGGACTCGTGCGCATAAAATTCGTTAAGATTATTCAGCGCCCAGACCATGTCGCGAGAATCATCCAGGACGATGACGCCGCCCGAGCCGGCCATGGAACCGGCGGCGGCGAGCGAATCGAAATCCATTGGGATTTGATCGATCGTCACCTCCCGTTCCGTGGTCGAGCCATCCGCCTGTTTTTCCTTGAGGAGAAAGCGCTCGTCGGCGCGCAGAACTTTCGCGGAACTTCCACCCGGAATAACCGCTTTGAGTTGACGGCCGGAACGCACCCCGCCCGCCATGTCGTAGATGAGCTGACCCATCGTGACAGCGCCTACTTCGATTTCAAAGTAGCCGGGTCGAATAACGTCGCCGCTCACGCACACCACCCGCGTACCGGTATTATTGGGCCGGCCAATACGCGCGTACTCGGCCCCGCCCATGGCGATGACGTGCTTCACATGACAGAGCGTCTCCACGTTGTTGACGATCGTGGGCGACATATAGAGACCGAGCACCGCCGGAAAATAAGGGGGCTTGATCCGCGGGTAGGCGCGTTTGCCTTCAAGTGATTCGATCAGGCCGGTCTCTTCCCCGCAAATGTAGGCCCCGGCGCCGCGGTAGAGATAGATCTCGACGTCGAAACCTTCCCCCAGAATGTTTTGCCCGAGAAAGTTTTTCGCGCGCGCTTCCTCGATCGCTCGCCCCAGGATGCGCGCGCCCTCGGGAAATTCGCCGCGAATATAAATGTAGGCTGTCTTGACCCCGAGCGCGTAGCAAGAGATGAGCATGCCTTCGAGCAATTGATGCGGGTCTTCGTGAATGATGTAGCGGTCTTTGAAAGTGCCCGGTTCGGATTCGTCCGCGTTGCAAATGAGATAGACTGGTTTCTTCTCGTCCGGCTTGATGAAGCTCCACTTCAGTCCGGTCGGGAAGCCAGCGCCGCCGCGTCCGCGCAAGCCGGAGGTTTTGACTTTGTTCACGATCTCGTCGCGCGACATTGTCACGGCCTTGCGGAGATCTTCGTAACCGCCAGCACGCAGATAACAATCGATGTCGGGAGTCCAGTCAGAGCGTCCGATATTTTTAAAGACCAGCCGTCGCTCCAGATAATGCACACCGTGGAGATAGGGCTGCCGCCATTGCTGCAAAATTGTCGACGCCTCCGCCGGTCGGACATGTTCGTGGAGAACGTCATCGACCATGCAGACGGGCGCGCTCCCGCAGCTGGCGAGACATTCCACAAATTCGATGCTGTAGTTTCCGTCCTCGCTAACGGAAACCGGATTGTGCATCCCGTCTCCGCCATGATGGCGTTCGATGCCGGTAGCAGCGGCAAGGTTTTCCATCACCTGATAGCTCCCGGCCATGGCGCAGCTCAGGGTCCGGCAGACGCGAAGATGCGTCCTTCCGGCCGGCGCCTGCCGCAGCATGGGATAAAAGCTAACCAGCTCGAGAATATTGATCGGTTGGAGCTCCAGGCGCGCGGAGATCCACTGCACCGCCTCGTCATCGATGAAACCGTAAGTCTCCTGCCAAAGATGAAGGAGCGGAAGCGCGGCACTGCGTTTGCGCTCCGGCGGATATTGCGAAACTTCCGCGTCCGCGGCCTGCGCGAATTCCGCCGTCGCCTTGGTCACGTCGCCGGCCATTAATTTCTATTGAGGAAGGGTGCTGGATTTGGCCTCAACCTTGTCGCCCTTAAACAAAATGGTGACGGTGCCGTTCGCCTGCCGGTAAAGATAAGTCGTGCGTTTCAGGAGCATGAAATCTTTCGAGTCCACCGTCGTCGGAGGCCCAAGAATCGATTCCACCTGTTTCCGACTCATCCCTTCCGTGACCTGATCGACATTGGCCTGGCGCAGACGCGGTCCAGTACAGCTACAGAGAAACGCTGCGGTTAAAGTGAGGGGGAGAACGGAACGCCTCATTGCGTCCCGAGGTTTGAGTCCTTTCCGTCACACTCGTCATTTTTGAAAGTGATCTGAACGAAGCGCGTCCCATCTTCATAGCGATACGTCGTCTTCTTGAAGATCAGCATGTCCTTGGTTTCGGCGGTGGTCGGGGGGCCGAGAATTCGCTCCACCTGGGCCTTTGTCATCCCGGTGCTGACCTGGTTATAGTTGTCCAGATTGAGCTTGGAGACGGTGACGGCTGGGTGATCGCAAGCGACCAGCGCGAACATGGCGAGGGCAAGAATTATTAGACGCATCGTTACCTGTCGCACTCTCCCATGACAAAATCCAGACTTCCGAGAATCGCGACGACATCACTCATCATCGCGCCGGGAAGCAGCTCCGGTAGAATAGAAAGGTTGACGAAGGAGGGTGAGCGAATCTTGAGGCGGTGCGGAACTCCACCGCCCTTGCTGTTGATGTAAAAACCGAGCTCGCCTTTCGGGTTTTCGGCGCCGAAATA
>JBDTXE010000214.1:0-2717 GCA_040006335.1 Verrucomicrobiota bacterium
GCGCCCGTTCCAGATCAGAATACTTCGCAGAGGGCAGGACAATCTGGAGCGTGAGGACGCCCGCGCGTTCGTAGCCCGGATGCACGTGGGTCAGGTGCCAGAAGCTTTTGAGGAGCAAGCTGGAGGTCAAGAGGAGCATGACCGAAAGTCCAAACTGCACCACAACCACGCCCCGGCGCATTCGACGGTGCAGCGACTGCCCCCGAGTCAGGCGCAGCCGGCCAGTCGGAAGGTCACGGAGCCAAATCGCCGAGAGCCGATAAAACGGGAGTGAATGAAAAAACACTGTCGTGAAGAGCGCCAATCCCACGACGAGTCCCAGCGGCCAGAGATCCAAGGCGGCATCTTCCGCACGCGGCAGAATGCCAGTTGCCAGAGACCGCAGGCACACGAGCACCGCTGCTGCCAGGATAGTTCCCAGGATTGCGCCTCCGAAGCAGAGAAGGGCTGCTTCAGCGATCAGCAAACGCAAGACCCTCAGCCTGCTACCCCCCAAGGCGAGGCGCAAAGCGATTTCGTCATGCCGGGTCGCGCCTCTGGCAAGCATCAGGTTGGCAACAGTTCCAAGAGAAATAAGGACGACCAGAGCGACCGCCGCCGTTAAAACCAACAAGGTAGGGCGGGTGCCTGTGAAATACGATTCGAGAAAAGGCTGCAGCCTGATGCGTCGGCCTGCCTGCGACTCGGGATGATGCTTACCGAGGTGCTCCTCGATTGCTTGCATCTCGCGCGCAGCACCATCCAAGCCGACTCCTTCCTTGAGCCGGCCAATGACATTTACTCTGGGTGCCTGGCGATCAGCCAAAAGTTCCTCTTCCGACATGCGACCAAGCGGGATGAAGAAGTCGTTGTTAGGGTTAATCCGACCGTAAAAATCAAAATTCGGAGCCAAAATTCCAGCCACCCGCCAAAGCTCTCCGTTGAACTTGATTGATCTCCCGACAATCTCCCGATCGGACCGGAAACGGCGCTGCCAAAAATCATAGCCAAGAACAAGCACTCGCTCGCCGCTCGGCGCATCCTCCGCTTCCGTGAAAAAACGACCCAATTCGGGGACCGTCCCGAGGGTGCGAAAAAAATTGGCGCTGACCATTCGCCCGCTGACGCGTTCGGGCTCTTCGCCTCCGGCAAAAACACCGTCGGTTCGCATGAACGCGGCCAACTCGACAAACACACGCTGTTCGGCCCGCCAATCCAGATAATCCGGATACGAAATGGACTCGAGAACTGAATGGGGTTGCACTTGCCATATCCCAACGAGGCGCTCGGGGTCGGGATAAGGAAGCGGCTTTAGCAACAGGGTGGTAACGAAGCTAAAGATCGCCCCACCAAACCCAACCCCGAGAGCGATCGTCAGGCACGCCGCCAAAGTGAAACCGGGGCTCCGGCACAAAGAACGTCGTGCGTAGTTAATATCTTTCGCGAAGCTTTCGACGAAATAACCGGGTCGGCTTTCCCGGAGCTGCTCCATGACCTGCTCGATTCCGCCGACCTCGATGAGGGCCGCGCGCCGTGCCTCCTCTTCATCGGCCCCGTCCCGAATCTTCGTTTCGGTCAGCGATTCCAAATAGAATCGCACTTCTTCTTCGTCCGCGGCCTCAGTCTCATCTCGACGCAGGTAAACTCGCGCGAAAGAATTCAGTCGGGAAAGCAAAGACATTTGTCGTCCCCAGCGCGCCGATGCGACCAGCGCCGACTCCCAAGTGGGTCCCGGATTCTCGCAAGGTCAGCCCGAAAAACAAGCTCGCACCCCGAGCTCGCTTCGCCTCGAAGTCGAAAGGAGCAGCTTTCCCCCGCGGCCGGTCGATTCGGCGCCGGTTGAATTTGGTCGAATCGTCCGCTTTTCGTTAGGGGCGCTTAGTGGAGCACGCTTGGGAAAGGGGTAAGATCATAGAGTTCGATCAGGCCGACCCCGGAGTCCTGCGGCGCGGGACTGGCAATCGCGGTGTAAAGTCCCGGAGGAAGGATCACGTGAACGGCCGCCTCCAAAGGCGACTCCGGCCCGAGCCCGCTACTCGCGATAATCGCGGCATCCGCGTCGTCTTCCCAATCGTCGTTGGCGGCGAGCACGACCCCGTCCGCGCTGACTACTTGCAGTTGCGGGTCCCCGACGGCATCGCCTACGCCATGATCCTGCAGCGATGGTCCGAGCGCGCGGAGAATCAATTCCTTTGCTTCGCTACCTCCGATGATGCAGCCCGCGATCATGACACCGTCGGCGGGAAGAATGTTTCCGCGGGTCGAGAGGTTTGCTGCCCGGTTCTCGCCCAGCTGCAGATCATAGAGTTCGACCAGACCCACCCCGGTAAGTCCGGGCTGCATCCCGCCCATCACCGTCGAATCACCGACCCCTCGCACGAGGGCCGTGTACGTTCCCGGCGGGAGCATCACGCGAACCGCTGCTTCGAGCGGGCTGTCGGGCGCGAGACCCGCAGCCTGGATCGAAGCTGCGTCCGATCCGGTCTGCCAATTGTCATTCGAGAACAGGAGAGTCCCGGCAGAATTGTAGATCTCAAGAAACGGATCTTCCAGAGCGTCGCTGACCCCGGCGGCGGTTAAAGATGGCCCGATCGCCCGAATCACCATCGTCGATGAGGCGGTGCCCTGCAGAATGAAACCGCCGATGAGAACGCCGGTCTCCGTGCCCACGAACGCCCGCGTGGAAAGATTCAAAAGGTTGTTCGCCGTGGTGACATCGCGGGGCGGCTCGAACTGAA
>JBDTXE010000215.1:0-2668 GCA_040006335.1 Verrucomicrobiota bacterium
GTCCCGGGTACGGAAGGCGAAAGCGCGCGCCCAGGCGGAGGAAGCTTTGCGCTTAGCGCCAACCTTAGGCGAAGCGCATATGGCTCTAGGTCTTTGCCTATATTGGGGAGATAGGAAATACGACGCAGCTCTCAAGGAGTTCCAGCTCGCCGCGGCAACTTCGCCTAACAATGCCTGGATCTACAACTACGTTGGTGGCATCTATCGGCGGCAGGGGCGCTGGCGCGAGGCGATGGCAAGCTTCGACCGCGCTGTCTCCCTCGATCCTCGCAACGTCGAGATGATTTTCGCCGCTGCTAACAATCGTCTCTTTATGCGTGACTGGACAGCCGCAGTCGCCGGTTTCACTCACGTGCTGGAGATTAAGCCAGATTCGGCTAATACCAAGGTAGCCCTTGCTTATCTGGAAGTGTATCGAAACGGCAATCCCGCGGCCGCCAAAAGGATTCTGGCCGGATTGGATCCCACGGGTGTGGCGGTTTTGTCGCGCTCGGAGCTGACTATGCTGGAGCGTGACTATGTCACCGCAGAAAAGATCTTGAGCGAGCTCACCTCGAAGGATTTTAAAACGAGTGATTTCCCGAAAACATTTTACCAAGGCCGGACCGCCCTCGCCCGCGGCGAGGTCGAATTGGCCCAGGGTTACTTTGCCGCGGCAATGCCGGCGCTCGAAGGCGGGGTGCGCGAAGAACCGGACGATCCGGAGCGTCACGCCGACCTGGGATTACTCTATGCCTACATGCACAGAAAGGAAGATGCCGTTCGAGAAGGTCGTCGGGCAGTTGAGCTCGGGCCGGAAAGCGAGGACGCATTTCACGGCGCTCTCTGGGCGGCCAATTTGGCGCTGGTGTATGCACTTGTCGGCGAACCCGACCAGGCGATCACGCTGATCGAGCGTCTCCTTATTACTCCCGGTGCGGTCGGTAGCCGCGCGCCGGCTACCCAGCAGAACATCACGCTGGCAGAGCTGCGTCTGCGCTGGGAATGGGATCCGCTGCGAAGCAATCCGCGTTTCCAGAAAATTCTCGCCGGGCCCGAGCCTAAAACCATTCTCCCAGCCACCCGCTAGGTAATGCCCGCGCCGCCATCCGTAGCCTAACGAGTAAAGCTACGATGTCGTTGTGCGAGCTTGTTCATGCGTCCAAGTGCCGCATTCCCTGGACCGGTGCGGCGCAAACTCCCCTCTCCCGGTTTGGGAGAGGGGGTTTAATCATTCTGCGCTTCTCCTCAGCGATTTCGGCTATCGCTGGAAGGGAATTGCGATCAGGCTGCCGTCGTTCTGAGTGACAAAGAGGGTATCTGTTGGTTTATCCAACGTCATAGAGGTGGGTGCCGTCACGCAATCAGCGAGCACCGTAGGAGGTCCTGCCGGATCGGTGAATTGCAGCACCATCCCTGCCCCTCCCAGCACATCTGCTGAGGCATACTGAAGGATGTAGTAGTTTTGCGCCGCCGCGCTCTTGAGCGCAAAGATATCGATCGCAGCCGTGAGGCCACCGATGAATTGCGTGTCGCTGCCAGTCACCGGATCAATCTGCTCCACGGTCGATGTCCCAGACGGGAACGGAAAGCCGCGGAACAACGTCACAAATAGCTGGTGGTAGCGGGCCGTGATCCCCGTCGGCACTGCTTGCAGAGTCGGTCCGCCGAGGGTCGGGAAGAGCGGATTCGGAATATCGGGAAAGCTCGCTAACTGGGAATAAGCTCCCGTGGACGGATCGACCTGCCAGACGAGATTGCGTCCGCCATCGGTCACATACAGCAATCCGTCGAGAGCTACCAATCCATAAGGATTCGAGAGTTGGATGTTATCCGGAACATCAGGTAGCGGGAATGGAATGAAGTTTTCAAAGTCGACTACCTTGCGAATGGTGATCTTATCGCGCGGGCCGTTCGATAACGTCACAGTGCCGCCGTTGGCAAGCGTCGCCTGATCCTCCGCGCTCAGTGTAAAGCCGCTCGTGTGTTTCTCTGTCGCGGCGCCAAAGTGCATGAGCAGCACGGAGCTGAAGATCGGCGATGATGGCCCATTCGGATTTTCCAAGGTCGATCCCATCCGCGGCCCGGGGATACCGACATCACCGGCGCCGATGAGAACATAGAGATTGCGTCCCCCCATGACGATCCCGCTCGGCCCCGAGGGTCCACCGACATCGTCGATCGCCGAGGGCAACCCGTCGATGAGCGTACGCCGGTTGCCCCTGGGATCGACGATCGAGATCCGGCCGGAGTTCAGATCGGGCGTCCCCGTCTCGGAGATTATGAGGTTCCCTTGATCACTGAGGACACTGCCAAGTGGCGTGAGCAGGCCCGAGAGAACTGTCGTGCATTGTGCCTGAGCCAGCGTGGCACTGATCATGGCCGAAAGGGCCAGGACGAGAGTTACAATAACTGGGTTGAGAATTTTGATTTTGATTCTCCTTGTCGTGTTCACGGTTTATCTCCAATGGCTATAAACATGAACCCTCGCTGAAAACGATCATTCCGATGGAAGATTTCGGAAAATATTTTGGCGGCGCTTCGCGCTACTGCAGATGGATGCGCCGCAACATGGCGTCGTAGCGTCTGTCGCCGTGGAGTGGGTCCCACCGCGAATCGATCTTGAGGAAGCTGAGCCGGGCGTCGTGGTCCTGATAGGCTTTTTCGAGAAAGGCGAAGGCTTGTTCTT